>JASHRP010000586.1 GCA_030037375.1 Bryobacteraceae bacterium
AAGGCTTCCGTTCGATCCGCCGATGGACGGGCATGGACGGATGCGCATGAATGCTTTAGGGGTCGTTGAAGAGCGCAGTACGGAGGGGCGATGGCGCAGCCTTTTGATCGGCTCCAGCCCGGCCATTGAACGAACGGTCGAAATCATTCGGCTGGTTGCCGCGCGCCGGGCCACCGTTTTGATTACGGGCGAAACAGGGACAGGCAAGGAAGTGGTGGCGCGGGCCATCCATTTGGCCAGCCCTCGCGCGCATCTTCCGATGGTCGCGGTGAATTGTAATGCCCTTCCAGAAACGCTGCTGGAAGCCGAGTTGTTCGGGCATGTGAAGGGAGCCTTTACCGGCGCGATGCAGCAGCGCGTGGGCCGCTTCGAGCAGGCTCATCGCGGCACTTTGTTCCTTGACGAGGTCGGGGACCTGCCTTTGGACGTGCAGACGAAGCTTTTGCGTGTGCTCCAAGAGCGCGAGTTCCAGCGGATCGGCAGTTCGGAGACGATCCAGGTAGACGTTCGCCTAATCGCAGCCACCAACGTAAACTTGGCCGAGCACGTCCGCAAGGGCAAGTTTCGCGAGGATCTGTATTACCGGTTAAACGTGGTGCCGATCTCGACGCCCGCGCTTCGCGACCGTCCTGATGACATCCCTATTCTGGCCCGGCATTTCATCGAAAAGATCTGCCGGGTTGAGCAGATCCCTGCGCCGGAACTCTCGCCCGACACTCTGGCCCATCTCCAGTCCTATTCATGGCCGGGAAACGTCCGCCAGCTCGAAAACGCGGTCGAGATGGCCGTGGCTTTGAGCGGCGGCCGGGACGTGCTTGAACCGGGCGATTTCGCCCTCCCGAACGCCATCGTCGCGGTGGACGTATCCGCTCAGGCGACGAAGGTTCCCGTGCCAAATTTCGGCTTGGATTTCGACCGGACCATTGGGGAGATCGAACGGCAGATCCTGGAGGATGCGCTGCGGAAGACCGGCGGAAACAAGAGCGCCGCCGCAAGCATGTTGGGCTTAAAGCGTACGACTCTGGCCGCGAAGCTCCGCAGCTTGGAGATGCCGGGGGCTTGAGCGCCGAACACTTAAACAGCAAACCTGGAAATGGCTGAAGTGGGATGTTATCCTGAACCCGTAAGCCTCGAAGTGGGCGGCTAGCTCAGTTGGGAGAGCACGGCGTTCGCAACGCCGGGGTCGTGGGTTCGAATCCCATGCCGTCCACCAATTCCCGCGAGAATGGCGGAATCGATCACGCTTCAGCGGCAGCTCGAAAACATGCGCCGGGACTGGGACCAACGGGCCCGGGAGAACGCGCGGCACTACGTCGCCACTGGCCAAACCGATTGGACTGACGAGGAGTTCTTTCGCTCCGGCGAGCTATCGGTCGCCGGCGACATCCTCAACGACATGGAGAACATCTGCCGGGGAAAAGACCCGAAGCAGATGCGCGTGCTCGAGATCGGCTGCGGGGCAGGCCGCGTGACGCGAGCCCTCGGCCGAGTCTTCGGCGAAGTCCACGGCGTGGATGTCAGCGGAGAGATGATTGAGCGCGCGAAAAAGGCGGTCGCCGACCAGCCGCACGTTCACGTGTATCAGAACAATGGCTACGATCTTTCGGTGATTCCCGTGGGCGATTTCGATTTCGCGTATTCATTCATCGTGTTTCAGCACATTCCCAGCCGCGAGATCATCGAGAATTACGTGCGCGAAGTATTCAGGCTGCTGCGCCCCGGCGCGTTGTTCAAGTTTCAAGTGCAGGGAAACCTGAAGGCCGCAAGCTCGCCCGGCGAAACATGGTTGGGCGTATCGTACTCCGAGGGGCAAGCCAAGGACATGGCGCATCGCTGCGGCTTCGAGCCTCGCTATAGTCACGGCGCCGGCGATCAATACTTTTGGTTGTGGTTCTTCAAGAAGCCCGTCGCCTGAACGGCCATTGCCGGTTGCGCTTTCGTTCGACGACATAGCTCAAGAGCACTCCGAGGAAGAACAGCGCACACATCGGCGCGGCGAATAGAACCAGGTTGAACGCGTCCTGCGTCGGCGTAACGACCGCCGCCACAATCACGATGCCCAGAATCGCGTAGTTGGAATGCCGTAGCAGGAAGCTCGGCGAAGCGACGCGAATCAGGGTGAGGAACACCATCACGATGGGCAGCTCGAAAGCGATGCCGATGCCCAGCAGAATATCTACCAGCCGGTCGAAATAATCTTCGATGCTGATCAGCGGGAGGACGTGCGTGCCCTTTCCGATCCCAAGCAGGAACGTCACGCCGTAGCGGAAGGCCACGAAGTAGCCGAAGCACCCGCCGAGTAGAAACAAGCTTGCGATGGCGAGCATGAAGGGAATCGCCCAGCGCTTTTCGCGCGGATAAAGTCCGGGAGAAACGAACGCCCAGGCCTGCCACAGAACCCACGGCGACGCGAGGAAAATAGACGCGACTAGCGGCGTCTTCACCCAGATGATTTGAAATTTCTCCATCACTCCGACGGCGATAAATCCAGCACCCGCTATACCGGTACGGTTCATCGCGTCGTAGCCCGGCGCCATGACAATCTCGAATAATCTGTCGCTGGCGGCCACGCACAGCGCGAGAATCGCCAGAAATCCATATAGAGCCTTGAGAATCCGAGCACGCAGTTCCTCAAGATGCTCCAGCAGGGACATGCGCGGCATTGCGCCGTCGTTTTCCTCGGGGAGGAGCACTTCAGCAAACATGTTTTTTACCGGGACGGGAGCGCTGAATCGCGTTCCCCGAGATTCGACGCTCAAGACTTCGGAAGCGTCTACAGCCCGCGGCGGCTTACCTCACCAGAAATGGCGAGTGCCAAACCCAATGGAAATGATATTCATACATCGCCACGGCGAGCACCGCCGCGATCATGGCCACCGAGATCCCGAACCACATCAGAAATGGTTTCCACGGGAAACTTCGATTCTCACGCTTCAGCACCAGCAGATAACTCAAGAAGATGCCGAGGAAGAACAGCATGCACATCGGCACCGCGAACAGCATCAGATTGAACACGTCCGGCGTCGGCGTGACGATCGCCGCAATGATCACGATCGCCAGGATCGCGTAGCGGGAGTGATCCAACAGGAAACTCGGCGAGACCACCCGCAGCAGGGTCAGGAAGAACAGCAGAATCGGCAGCTCAAACACCAAGCCGATGCCGAGCATCACGTCCACGAACTTATCGAAGTAGTTCTCAATGGTGATCAGCGGAAGAACGTCGACGTTCTTGCCCAACCCGAACAGAAACGCCATGCCGTAGCGGAAGGCAATAAAGTAGCCGAAACATCCGCCCAGGATAAAGAGGCCGGCGGTGCCGAGAACGAATGGAATAGCCCATTTTTTTTCGCGCTGATAAAGCCCCGGCGAGATAAACGCCCACACCTGATAAAGGATCCACGGCGAGCCCAGGAACAGAGCCGCGACCACAGGAGTCCACACCCAGATGATCTGGAATTGCTCCATCGGGTCGATGGCGATGAACTTCGCGCCGTCAATGCCGGTCGCCTTAAGGGCGGCCCGGCCGGGCCTCATGATGATGTCG
>JASHRP010000587.1 GCA_030037375.1 Bryobacteraceae bacterium
TCTGTGTTTTCGAGATTGCTTGCCAAATTTCCCTCACTCCCCGGCCCGTGACGGCCGAGCATTCCAACAACTCACCCGCGTATCCTTGGCGCAGAGCTTGCCGGCTTTCATGCCGCTCCTTCTGCGACCCCAGCTTGTCCACCTTCGTGGCTGCCACCACATAGCGACGACCGTGCGCTTCCAGCCATTCCCGCAACTGCAAATCCTTCTCCATCCACCCGCGTCGCGCATCCAGCAGGAGCACCGAAAGGTTTAACGCCCCACGACTGGTGAGGTAACTCTCGATCAATTCCTTCCAACTCCTCGTCTTTTCCTGGGGGACTCTGGCGTATCCATAGCCTGGAAGGTCCACGAAGCGGTAACCACCGTCGACCTGATAGAAATTGACCAGCTGCGTGCAACCGGGCCGCGAACTCGTATGGGCGACACCATTTTTCGCAATCCCGCCAGCCCCCACCAGCGCATTCAACAAGCTGGATTTGCCGACGTTACTGCGGCCCAGGAACGCGATCTCCGGTTCCGACTCGGCCGGAAACTGCTCCGGCCGGGCTGCACTTATTATAAACCGCGCCGCCATGCTGGGGGTGTGAAGGCCGTCTCGGGAGGCCCGCCAATTCATTGCCGGCAGAGCCCTTAGCCGGCTACGCTCCGATGATTCTATTGTGTGACTTTGTCTTCCCGGCTGTGGGCCACGATTTCCGCGGCGGTCAGCATGCCGGATAGCGGCGCCATCTCGAGCTCCCGCTCAAGCGCCACCTTCAGCACCTCATCCATCGATTGAACGAAGTGCAGCTTCATCTCCTTGCGGATATTTTCCGGGATATCCGGCAAATCCTTCTCGTTGTCTTTCGGGAGCACCACTTCGAAGATCCCCTGGCGATGCGCCGCCAGAAGCTTCTCCTTCAGGCCGCCGATCGGCAGCACGCGCCCCCGAACCGTGATTTCGCCGGTCATCGCGATGTCGGACCGGACCGGCACGCTAGTCAACGCGCTGGTGATGCTGGTTGCGATAGTGATGCCTGCCGAAGGACCATCCTTAGGGATGGCGCCTTCGGGAACGTGCAAGTGAATGTCTAGGTGCCGGTAAAAATCGCGGGGCAGGCCCATGTGATGCGCCCGGCTGCGAACGTAGCTCATCGCCGCCTGCGCCGACTCCTGCATTACGTCTCCGAGCTTTCCGGTGGTCGTTAACCGCCCGCGGCCTTCCATGATCGCCGCTTCCGTCGTCAGAATCGAGCCCCCGACTTCGGTCCAGGCCAGGCCTACCGTCGTGCCGACCTCGTTCTTCTTCTCCGTCACCTGTTCGCGGAACTTTTGCGGACCCAGCAGATCTCCCACCTTGACCGCGTCGATCACCACGTTCTCGGATTTCTTCGAAGCTTTGTTTCCAGCTTTCTTGTCGGCTTTCCTCTCGCCGGCTTCGGACTGCTGATTTACCACGTTGCGCGCGATCTTGCGGCAGACGTTGCCGACTTCGCGCTCCAGATTGCGAACCCCCGCTTCGCGAGTGTAGTGCTGGATCAACTCCTGCAAGCCCTCGTCGGGAAACTCGATTTGCGTTTCTTTGAGACCGGTCTCTTTGCGCTGTTTAGGGACCAGGAAGCGCTTCGCGATCTCCAGCTTTTCGAGTTCCGTGTAACCGGATAGGCGGATTACCTCCATCCGATCCTGCAAAGCCGGCGGAATCGTGTGCAGCACGTTCGCCGTCGCGATGAAGAACACCTGGCTCAAATCGTATTCGACGTCCAGATAGTGATCCATGAACATGTAATTCTGCTCGGGATCGAGAACTTCGAGCAGCGCCGCCGATGGGTCGCCGCGGAAATCGGTCGACATCTTGTCGATCTCGTCGAGCATGAAGACCGGGTTCCGAACCCCCGCCTTTTTCATCATCTGGATGACTTGTCCAGGCAATGCGCCGATATAGGTGCGGCGATGGCCTCGGATCTCGGCTTCGTCGCGCACGCCGCCCAACGACAGGCGCACGAATTTTCGGCCGGTGGCTTTGGCGATCGACATTCCAAGAGAGGTTTTGCCAACACCCGGAGGGCCGACGAAACACAAGATCGAGCCTTTGGGATCTTTTACCAGCCTGCGCACCGCCAAGAATTCGAGGATGCGCTCCTTGATCTTCTCAAGCCCGTAGTGATCGCTCTCGAGTACGCCCTGCGCGTGGGGCAGATCGCGGATCTCCTTCGATCTCTTCTTCCACGGCACCGCCAGCAGCCAATCGAGGTAGTTGCGCGAAACAGTCGATTCAGCCGACATGGGCGGCATCTGCTCCAGCCGCTTCAGCTCCGCAGTCGCCTTTTCCTGCGCGTCCTTGGTCATGCCGGCGGCTTCGATCTTCTTCTTCAGCTCGTCGAATTCGCTCTTCTCGCCGCGGCCCAGTTCCTTCTGGATTGCCTTGATCTTCTCGTTAAGGTAGTATTCCTTTTGCGCTTTATCGATCTGGCGCTTCACGCGCCCTTGAATGCTGCGGTCGACGTTGAGCTTCTCGATCTCGACGTCCAGCATCTCGGCAACCCGAGTCAAGCGATCGATAGGATCGAAGATTTCGAGCAGTTCCTGCTTCTCTTCAAGCGCGAGCTGTAGATTCGCGCCAACTGTATCCGCCAGCTTTCCGGGATCATCCGGCCGGATGGCCGCGACCATGGAATCGTAATTGACGTTCTGGCTGATCTTTACGTACTGCTCGAAGAGGCCGGTGACGCGAGAGGTAAGCGCATCGAGTTGCGGGCCGGGTTCGATGCGATAGCTGGCAGTCTTGACGGTCGCCCGGAAGAAACCCTCCTCCTCGCTGACCGAGAGAATCTTGCCGCGCTCCATCCCCTCCACCAGAACCTTGATGTTGCCGTCGGATTGCTTGACGCTCTGCACAATGTTGGCAACCGTGCCTACGGAGAAAATCTCATCGGGACGGGGCTCATCGACGCTGGCGTCGTGCTGCGCCGCTAGAAAAATCTTGCGGTCCGCCGCTAGCGCTTCCTCTAGCGCGCGAACGCTGGTCTCTCTTCCCACCACGAACGGCGTCATCATGTGCGGGAAGATCACCACCTCCCGGATGGGCATCATCGGCAGACGGCGTGTTTCTGTTTTTTCCTTGGAGCTAAGCATTTCGGTTTACTGCGTCCATTCTAAATGGGACTTCGGCGTCCCGCCGGCGAGGGCTTCATTTTGCCCTTCTGTGCGGCCGTTAGTCCGGCGGCCGTGGTTTTTTATCCTGCCTTCTCGAGCAAGGCCATGTTGATCTTCTGAGTCATGACCATTTCCTTGGTGACCAGGAATTCACGGACCTTCTTGTACGATGGCAGGTAATACATCAGGTCCAACATCAGGTCTTCCAGGATCATTCGCAGACCGCGCGCCCCCACCTTACGCTCCATGGCCAATTGAGCGATGGCCTCGAGCGCGTCGTCGCTGAACTTGAGTCTAACATTCTCGAACTCGAACAGCTTCTGGTACTGCCGCGCGATCGCGTTCTTCGGCTTGGTTAGGATCTGCACCAGCGCTTCCTTGCTGAGGTCCTCCAACACCGCGACCACCGGCAGCCGTCCAATAAATTCCGGAATAAACCCGCCCTTGATGAGATCGACCGGTTGGACCTGTTCCAACAGACCCACATCGCGCCGTCCGGAACTGCCCGGACGCCGGCCCGCCTCCCTTGCGGTATCCTCCGGGCTCGAGAACCCGATGGTTCGCGTCCCGACTCGGCGGGAGATCGTCTTCTCCAGGCCGATGAAGGCCCCGCCACAGATGAACAGGATGTTGGTCGTATCCACCGGCGTGAACTCCTGGTGCGGGTGTTTCCGGCCCCCCTGCGGCGGAACGTTGGCGATGGTGCCTTCCAAAATCTTCAACAGCGCCTGCTGCACGCCCTCGCCAGACACATCGCGGGTAATCGAAGGATTTTCGTCCTTGCGGCCGATCTTATCGATCTCGTCGATATATATGATGCCCTGCTGGCAGCGTTGGACGTCCCAATCTGAGTTCTGCAGCAGGCGAAGGATGATGTTTTCGACATCCTCGCCCACATAGCCGGCCTCAGTTAACGTTGTTGCATCCACAATGGCGAAGGGAACGTCCAGGATCCGCGCAAGCGTCTGGGCTAATAGGGTCTTACCGGTTCCGGTCGGGCCGATGAGCAATATGTTGGACTTCGACAGCTCCACCTCGCCGGCGCGCTGCTTGTTCATCTGGATGCGCTTGTAGTGGTTGTACACCGCCACGGCCAATTTCTTTTTGGTGGCGTCCTGCCCAATCACGTACTGATCCAGATACTCCTTTAATTCCAGCGGCTTCGGGAGCTTGTGTGGAGCGCCGTACTGCTGCTCATGCCGGTCATCCTCGAGGATCGAGTTACAAACCGCGATGCACTCGTCGCAAATATAGGCGCGGGGGTAATCCGAGGGGGAGGAGATTAGCTTACCGACTACGTCTTGGCTTTTGTGGCAGAACGAACATCGTAAAGAATCATCGGAGCCAGCACGCTTCACCGGGATCTCCTGGTTGACATGATAATGAACGGACAGTTTGATTATAACCGAGATCCGCCACAATGCACCAAGCGCTCTACAGCGGAGGCAGTACTACCACGCGGTCACGGCCCTGGTTCTTCGCCATGTAGAGGGCGTTGTCGGCGATCCGGATGAGATGCTCCGCCTCGGCCGTAACGCCGGGACGCCAGCTCGTCGCGCCAAAACTACCCGTCACGACCCTCCGCGCGTCGTTGATCAGCATGGGATCGTTGGCCAGAGCGGCCCGTAGCCTTTCTCCTTGGTTGGCCGTCGACAGCTCGTCGCAGCCGGGCAAAACGAACAGAAACTCTTCGCCGCCGTATCTTCCGATTGCGTCATACGGCCGAACGCATGCGAGCATCCGGCGCGAAAACTCGCGCAACACCGCGTCGCCCGCGAAGTGTCCGAAGGTGTCATTGATGCTCTTGAACCGGTCGAGATCCGCCAGCACCACGCCCAGCGAACGATTTTCCCGGACTCCACGCGAAAGCTCCCGCTGCAAAGTATCCAGGATCGAGGAACGGTTCCAGAGCTGAGTCAGAAAATCCTTGGTAGCTTGTTCCTGCAACTCCTCGCGCGCAGCCAGCAACTCTCGTTGCAAATCGATGATGCGCATGCCCGCGCGCAACCGAACCTTCAATTCGTGTTGATCGAAGGGCTTGGTCAGGTAATCGTCCGCGCCGGATTCGAGCCCCTCGATCAAATCCTCGCGCTGGCTCTTCGAGCTAAGCAGGAGTAAATAAGTGTAGCCCGAATTGGTCACTTCTTTCGAATGCTCGCGCAACCGCTTGCAGACTTCGGGTCCGGTGAGACCCGGCATCACCCAATCGAGAATCGCGATGCGGGGAGCGTCTTCCTGCTTGAGCGCGTTCCAAGCCTCAAGACCGTCATTGGCCACTACCACCTCGTAGCCCCACTTGCGCAGGGTTGCGTCGAGCAAGTGCCGAGACACTATGCTGTCGTCGGCGATCAACACTCGCATGGCTGAAGTAACCACCATCCCCTTCTCAATTAAAGGTACCCTATTCATTCTTCATATCGCTTAGAAACCCAATGACTTTAATCGGTCCGGGCCGGCACGGCCCTGGACGAACGCGGTATCCGGCTCCCTCCTTTGAGGGGGTTTCGTTGTACACTGAAACTTATCCCGCTGGAAGGGTCCTGCTCCTGGTTGAGATGAAGGGGAGGAGGCTCCAAATGCGCACACTAGAAATCGCTCTAACGTCCGTTTTTCTGCTTCCAGCTTTTCTGCCCCAAATCATGTCCGGCCAGAGCATTTCCGGCTCTGTATCTGGAGTCATCAAGGATCTGTCGGGGGTCGCCATTGACGGCGCGATGATCCAAGCTCACAGCGCGCAGTTCCCCGGAACCTATCGGGCGGTCAGCGGGAAGGATGGAAGATACCGGTTAACCGGCATGCCGGCCGGTACTTACGACCTCCAGGTTTCAGCCTCATCGATGAAAGCCCTTGAGCGGAAGGGTCTGACGATCGCGGCGGGGCAAAGCTTGACGCTCGATCTGACGCTCGAATTCAACACTCAGCTTGGGACTTTGGGCGAGGATCGCGTGACGGCCGCAGCGGAAGCCAAGCGGCACCACCCTCCCGCGGGCCCGACGCCGAGGACTCCGGAGGGGAAGCCGGATCTAACGGGGGTGTGGTGGTCGCCTCGTACGGTAGATCCCGGTAAGGTCGAACTCCAGCCCTGGGCCGAGGCTGTGACGAAGGAGCGGGTGGAAAACAATCGCAAAGATACGCCCCAGGCTCAGTGCCTGCCGAATGCCGTCCTGCGCCTGGGGCCTCTATTCGAATTCGTCCAAAGCAAGGATTTCCTGGTGATTATCGCGGATGATGATTACCCGGGCTTTCATCAGGTCTATCTCGATGGGCGGCCGCATCCGCCCGACCCTTATGAATGGTACGGGCATAACATCGGTCATTGGGAGGGCGACACGCTGGTGGTGGATCGGGTCGGATTCAACGATCGCGTGTGGCTGGACCAGGACCTGCATCCCCACAGCGACAAGCTCCACGTAATCGAGCGTTACCGCCGGCCCGATTTGGGGCACCTCGAGATCGAGAGCACGGTGGATGATCCCGGAGCGCTGCTGAAGCCATTCACGGTGAAACGCGTGGCGGATTTGGCGCCGGATCAAGAGATTCACGAATACATTTGTAATGAGAACAATCAGGACGTAGGCCACATGGTCGGCAAGTAACACCAAGTAGTACTCGCCGGCACAACGGAGCCTGGCCCGGGGGAGCGCGAAAAATCACTCAGCTTCCTTGAGTGCCGGGCCGAGCCTGTGCCGGCTTCCGAGCGCTCAATGACCGAGCGCCCACCCAGGTTCCTGCGCCGCATGACCCAGAGGCCGGACTCGGCTGTCCGTTCTCCCAGAGCCTAAATCAATCTAGTTTGTATCGCTTGAAGGATTTCCCTGCTATGCCCACGGCATAGGCCGGGCGATTGCCTTCAAATCCATGAAGGAGGTTCGTGTGAGGACGCAGATCGGGGTGGGTATCGCGGTGCTTGCCGCTTTGCTGGGCTTTTGCATTGCGCCTCGGGTGAGGGCGCACGGAAGCGGTGGCGCGGCGGTCTACGATACGGCCTCCGAAGTCTCGATCAGCGGAATGCTCGCGCAACCTCCTTCGCGCGGGCGCAACGGCCTGCATCTCAGCGTGCGCGAAAGCGGCGGCGAGATGGTCGAGGTGCGCGCCGCGCCCGGCAGCTATCTAGCCTCACGAGGCGTTTCGCTCTCGGAAGGAGACGAAGTGGAAGTGACCGGATCGAGAATGACGGTGAGCGGAGCGAGCGTGCTGATCGCGCGCGAAGTCACAAAACAGGGCAGGACGGTCGATTTGCGGGACCGGGCAGGGAAGCCGCTTTGGCGGTGAGGTCACTATGAGGCCGGCGGCATGTTGAGCCGCTTCTCAATTTCGGTGATTCGAGTTTCCATGGTCGCCAAGCGGGCGTTGAAAAATGCCTGGTTGCTTTCGGCCTGAGTCATCCGTTGCTGAAACGATTCGGCTAAGCGGTAGGTAGAAGTGATCACTCGTCCCTCGGACTCCAGGATGAGATGTTCGATTCGATGCTCGAATTCCTGGAAGCGAGTGTTCACTTCGATTTTGAAGTCTTCGAGGTCGCCTCTGGTGGCGGGTGCGTTTCGGTCGATTTCCACGACGGTCTCTCCTTAAATCATACTGCGCTGATGAATGCGTGCATCGATAGGGTGCGCTGAGCCGAAGAATTTTCTCTCGGAGGGCCCGGTGGTTTTCTATCGAACCGTCTTCTAGACTGGACGCATGCTGAAGCCGCGAACTGGACGATGGTCTACCGGCTTCGCCATGCTCTTCGTGCCGGCGGGCGTTCTCCTGGCCCAACGCGGATTATCGTCTGTCGAGCAGGACCGCGCGGTCGCGGCGATGCGTGAATATGCGCTGCATTATTCGGAACATTTGCCAGACTATACGTGTCTCCAGGTGACGGAGCGCGAACACGATGTCATCCCGCTCGTCAACGCCTATGATCCCGACTTGGCGGGGAAGGACGCACCTCACATTCGCTGGTCAAACGCGATCGATGAGGAGGTTGAGCTTGCTGGGGGACGCGCCAGTTACCGGGTTCTGAAGATCGACGGGCGGCCCTCAACGCTAAGGCATGACCAACTTCTGAGCACGATAGCAGCCGGCGAATTCGCGACGATCCCGCGGTATCTTTTCGAATCCGAGACGGGCACGACTTTCAGATGGGTCCGCAATGAGAAGCTACACGGCCGGACCGTGCTCGTATTCGGTTTCGAAGTCCCGGAGGCACGAGGCGTAACGATCCATGACCCAGCGCGCGGGGGCCGCGAGTTCCACCTGGGGTTTACAGGACTTCTTTACTCGGATGCTGAGACAAAGGCCGTCTCGCGACTTACGCTGCACTTCGCGGTCCCGATAAACGCCACGGCTCTGACCTACAATTTCGGGGACCCTGGCCTCTCGGGCTTGGATCTAGCGCTGGACTATAAACCAGTGAACCTCGCTGGCCGCGAGTTCGTTCTTCCAGACCGGTTCGAGGTTCAGTGGCATCGAAGGCGTCCCGACGACGCCACTGGCCTTAGTCCAAGATTGAGAGCCGCGGCGACCCAGGCCCTCGGCCCAGAAGATAGCGATACGCACGGACAGTTCAAGGAATATCGGCTTGCCAGTTCCTCGATCGAGTACTCCGGGGAGCAGCCCAAGGGCGAAGCGCATTCGGTACTGACATTCGGCGATGTTCTCGGCTCGCCAAGGCCTGAGAAATAGACCGCTGAGATACACTCTCAACAGGAGCAACCCAGGTGACGAGCATCAAGAATCGGCAGCCCTTTCCGGCCCTATACGCCTGTGCTCTGCTGCTCTCGCTGACCGCGTCCGCACAGTGGCTCGATTATCCAGCACCAGGCATTCCTCGCACTTCGGACGGCAAGCCAAATCTTCTTGCTCCGACGCCTCGAGCGGCGGACGGGAAACCGGACCTATCGGGCGTGTGGATGGGGCCGGGCGCCGGGAGCTACGACCGGAACATAACCAAAGACCTAAAGCCTTCCGATATTCAACCCTGGGCCGAGGCGCTATATCAACAGCGCGTTGGCGCAATGGGCAAGGACGCTCCGCGTGCCAATTGCCTGCCCGATCCGTTCGTGTACTACCACATGGTCGACGTGGCGCGAATCGTGCAGACACCGAATGTACTCGTGATTCTGTATCAGGGCACGACCAACAGCGTCCATCGGACGGTTTTCACCGACGGCCGCCCGCTTCCCAACGATCCGAATCCCACTTGGATGGGCTATTCGATCGGGCACTGGGACGGCGACGCCCTGGTGGTCGAGACCGCCGGATTCAACGATCGAGGCTGGCTGGACATCGAAGGGCATCCTCACACCGAAGCGCTGCGCATCACGGAACGATACCACCGCCGCGATTTCGGGCACATGGATCTGGAGATTACTATCGACGATCCGAAAACGTTCACCCGGCCGTTTTCCTTGAAGATCGCCAAGACGCTGACGCCGGATACGGATCTCCTTGAAAGTGTCTGTGAAAATGACCGGTCCGTTCCGCACATGGTCGGCAACAGCGCCGCCCAGCTGACGCCGGACGCACTGGCGAGATTCGCGGGCACGTATGAATACGGGCCTGGCCGCGACGCCGTGATTACTTCCTCGGGCGATCTCTTGTTTTTGCAGGACAGCGGCAATTCGCTAAAGCTGCCGTTCGTGCCCAGCTCGGAATTGACCTTCACATCGCGCACTGAAGGGAACTGGATTGAGTTCAGCCGGGACGCATCCGGCGCTGTTACCGATTTCACCTACCACACCCTCAGCAGCAGCCGCAGAGCTGTCCGCAAAAGCGCTGGCGAACCGCGCTAAATCAATTCCGCGTTCGCGCCGCCTTCTCTCTTACCAAATCTTCCAGGTCCCCGATCTTCTCATTCATCACATTCAGCTTTCGAGCCAAGCCCTGAATCTCGGTCTCCGCGCGGCGATTCACGTCATAGTCGAGCTCGCTGCGGACGCGGTCCTTTTTGTCTTGCCGGTTTTGGCTCATCATGATTACCGGAGCTTGAATGGCGGCCAGCATCGATAGAAACAGGTTGAGCAGGATGAACGGATAGGGGTCCCATGCCTTTTGCCCAAGGAAGATATTGATGCCCGAGTAAATTACCAGAACCACGAGAAATGAAATGATGAATGCCCAGGACCCGCCGAAGTGCGCGACGCTGTCGGCGACGCGCTCCGCCGCCGTGACCTCCTCTTCGATCACCTCGTTTGCATTGCGCATCGCGCGGCCGCGGACCAGCCCCTGCGCGGCGTGAATCTGGTGACTCAACACGGCGAGCAGATCCATGCCCGCGTGCGGCTTTCGCTCGATCAAGCCGAAGATATCGTTGCGATCGATCTCGATGCACTCTGTGTCGGTATTGGAAAAGGCATCGGTTTGATGCGGCGTCTGCCCAAGCATCGACGCGAATCCGAATACTTCGCCTGCGCCGGGCTGATCGACAATCACCTCCTGTTGATCCTCGTCGACCGTGGTCACGTCGACCGAACCCGAAACGACAACGTATCCAGGTCCGGGGCCGTCGCCCGCTTTATAAATTCGCTGCCGGGGAGCGAACGTTTTCAGGTCCACCTGCGCGGCTAATATTTCCAGTTCCTCCTCATCGAGCAGAGCGAACAGCGGCACCTGTTTGAGCAAATCCGGGCTGCATGACATTTTGATTAATCCTTTTGCTTAATCCGGTTGAGTTACGTCGAGCGGTCTCCAGGATTCCATAAGTCGCTACTCCAGGCAAGACTGGAAGGCTACGTGTGCGATTTAACGCGAACTAAGTGGGTGGTCCTGCGCAGGCATTTTAAGTTCGGCACGAAGGATCAGAGAGTTGCAGCGTCCATGGCCGGTCTTTCGATTGCGCTCCCTTAGGCGACTTGGTTCGCGTGGAGGCACCGTATGTTAACAATACTGTCGACTCAAGAATTCAGCACGGTAGGAAAGCCCAAACCTGTGAGCAGCGCGTCTGTCAGCTTCGCGATTCATTCCATTGCCGTCCTGTTGCTTCTATCGGCGACGTATTGGCGGGCCGAGGTACTGCCGGAGCGCTTTACCAAGATGATGCTTATCGCGCCCGCGCCGCCTGCTCCTCCCCCGCCACCTGCGCCGTTGGTCAAAGCTCTTAAGGTCCCGGCAACTCGAACCGCGCGAATCTTTTCTCCAGTGCTGGTCGCGCCAGCCACGATTCCGCAGCACGCAGCCACGCTGGTCGAAGCGATTGAGGCCGCCCCGGAGATCGAAGGCGGAGTTCCGGGAGGGGTTCCTGGCGGAGTTCCGGGAGGGGTGCTTGGGGGCGTGTTGGGCAGCGTAGGGACATTTCTACCTGCTCCGCCGCCGCCCCCTCCGCCGCAAGTCGTGGCCGCGCCCATTAAACCTCTGGAGGCCCAGCCCGCGCGGATCGCGGTCGATTCAGAAATTCAAGCCGCGAAGCTGCTGGTCATGATCCAGCCCCTCTATCCCGTGATGGCCAAGCAGGCGCGGATTCAGGGCGCGGTGCGCATGACCGCCATCATCGATCGCAACGGCAAGATCACCGAAATCCAAATCCTGGAAGGCAATCCGCTGCTGGTCGAGGCCGCCCGCAACGCCGTGGAGAAGTGGCGTTACCGGCCGACTTACCTGCACGGGGAAGCGGTTGAAGTCGTGACCAATATCACCGTCAAGTTCAAGCTGCAAGGCTGATAACGGAAGGCTGTCACGCAGCCTTCCGGACGATCTCGACGGAGCAGGCGGCATGCGTAGCGACGTACTCCGAAACGCTGCCAACCAGAAAATGCTCGATTCCACGGCGGCCGTGCGAACCGAGCACAATGAGATCGGCGCCCCACTCATTCGCTTCGCTAAGGATTATCGTCTTCGGAGCTTCCGCGAGCACGGAAGTCAGGTCGGTCGCGCGAAGCGGCGTCGTGGATAGGATTTCGCGCGACTGCATGATCGCATCCTGAGCGTGCTTCATCGCTTCCGCGCGAGCCTTCTCTAGGAATTCGGTATCTAACGCGGGAACTTCGAAGTACGCCCGGCCAGGCGGCAGAGTCAGCTCGACCACGCTTAGAACAAGCACCTCCGTGCCGGCCGGCCAGGGGCGCTCCGCGATGACCCTCGCCGCCCTTTCGGAGCATTCTGAGCCGTCGGTGGCAAGAAGAATCTTCATCGCGGCGCCGGCCGCTCGTTTTTTGGCGTGGACTACTTCAACGGAACACGGTGCGTAGCGCAATACAGCGGAAGATACGCTGCCTAACAGGAGCCGGGCGACGGTTGAATCGCCGTGGGAGCCGACAACCACCAGATCGGCCGCGCTGGTTCGCGCCCGATCCAGGATCACGGTCTTCGGATCGCCAGAGAATGCAGCGCCGGATACGGCAAGCTTGCCGCAGCGGAGCCGCTCGACGGCTCGCCGCACCACTTCCTGCGCGCAGCGTTCCGCCTCCAGCACGATCTCAGAAGTGGTCCACAAGTGGGACGATTCCACCACGCTGATCGCCTCAATCGAAGAATTCGCCGGCCACGGCCTCGACGCTACTTCCTCCAGCGCGGCTTCGCTGGCGGGGGATGTGTCCATTGCCAATAGGATCTTCATGCTCGCTCCTTTACTTCCAAGCTGGATTGGATGCGCTGCAACATCTGGTGAACTTCTTCATCTGTGACCTGCCGGAAATCGTCGTACCATTCGCCGACCGCATAAAATTGCTCCGGCGTGGCGAGGCAGATGCAATCGTCGAGTTCCTTCTTCAGACGACGGCACGCCTCGGAAGAGCCGACTGGAACCGCGGCGATCACCGTTCTCGCTCCAGCGGCGCGCGCGTGGCGGGCCGCGGCCAGCATGGTCGAGCCGGTCGCGAGACCGTCATCGACAACGATCACGGTGCGGCCGCGAAGATCATGTTGGGGGAGATCGCGCCGGTACTGCGCC
>JASHRP010000588.1 GCA_030037375.1 Bryobacteraceae bacterium
CTCAAGTCCGATGCCGCAGCCGGGGCTCTTCCTCTGACCGCGAAAGTCCGCTATCAGACCTGCAACGACAAGGAATGCCTGCTACCCAAGAAGAAAACGGCATCCTTCGCTCTGACCATTGACCCGGCCGCGCCTGCCGTAGCCGCGCTCGCACTGCCCGCCGGATATTCAGAAGTGAAAGTAGAAGCCGCAGCCGCCGCGACGACTCCGGTTACAGAAGCCGTTCAACTACAAAATCCCGCTCCGCAGCCGCAAAATCAGGGACTCAGCGCATTTCTGCTCACCGCGTTCGGCGTCGGTCTGCTCTCCATCTTCACTCCTTGCGTCTTCCCGATGATTCCCATTACCGTCTCGTTCTTCTTGAACCAGCGCGGCGGAATTCTGCAAGCGGTCGTCTTTTCGCTCGGCATCGTTGTACTCTTCTGCGCGCTCGGACTCGGCGTCACGGCGGTCGCCGGACCCTTCGGAGTGGCGCAGCTTGCTTCGAATCCGTGGGTCAACGGATTCATCGCCCTGGTATTCTCCGCCTTCGCCCTCAGCCTGCTTGGAGCTTTCGAGATCACTCTGCCTTCCGGCCTGCTCACCAAGCTCGACCGCGCTTCGCGCCGTGGCGGCTATCTCGGCACCCTGCTCATGGGCCTGACCTTCTCGCTCACCTCATTCGCCTGCGTGGGACCTTTTGTAGGCTCGCTGCTCGTATCGTCGGTGCAATCGAAGGGTCCGCAAACCGTGCTCGGCATGGCGAGCTTCGCCACTGGCCTCGCGTCGCCTTTCTTCTTCCTCGCAGCCTTCCCTTCCTATTTGAAGAAGCTGCCCAAGAGCGGCGGCTGGCTCGCCCGCGTCAAGGTCGTCATGGGATTCGTGCTGCTGGCGATCATGTTCAAGTACCTCGCCAACATTGATGAGGTCCTGCAAGCTGGTTGGCTCACTCGCGAGCGCGTCCTCGCCGCCTGGTTCGTCTTAATCGCGATGCCCGGCCTCTACCTGCTTGGCCTGCTGCGCCTCGAAGGCGTGGAGGCGAGCGAATCATTGGGCATCGGACGACTGCTCACCGCCTGCGCATTTCTGATCGCTGCGTTCACCCTCTTGCCCGGAATGTTCGGCGCGCGTTTGGGATTGATTGACGCGTATTTGCCGGAAGCGACGGGACAATCGGGCGCCGGCTCCGCGGCGACTGCCGGACCGGCGTGGCTGAAAAACGATCTCCCCAAGGCGCTCGACCAGGCCCG
Source organism: Bryobacteraceae bacterium (assembly GCA_030037375.1). Classification (GTDB taxonomy): domain Bacteria; phylum Acidobacteriota; class Terriglobia; order Bryobacterales; family Bryobacteraceae; genus Palsa-187. The sequence continues at coordinate 1,230 of JASHRP010000588.1, forward strand.
CGCTGAAAATAAGCTCGTTCTGGTTAACTTCAGCGGCTACACCTGCACCAACTGCAAAGTGATGGATCGGACCGTTTTCCCGCGCCCTGAAATCATGGACGCCATGAAGGACCTCGTGCCGGTGGAACTGTTCGTGGATGGAACGGACCAAGCGTCCGAGGATAACGCCAAGTACGAATCCGATCGATTCCAGGTCGCGTCCATGCCGTACTACGCGTTGCTCGATGCGGATCAGCACGTCGTAGCGGTCTTCGCCGACGCCACCAAAGACCCGCAGCAATTTCTCGCGTTCCTCAAAACAAGACCCAAGGCCTAACCCGTGCGACTCCTCGGCGCGCTCCTTGCGCTCGCTCTCCCCTTACTGTCTCAACCGGCGCAGCCGCAGCCGATTCGCGGATTCCCTCCCGAGGATTGGAAGGCGCAGCATGAGCGTGAAGAACACGCCAAAGCCATTCCGGAGCCGGAGCGGCTCCGCATCTACATGGAGCACATTGCCGCCGCGCCGCATCCCGCCGGATCGCCGGGCGCGAAAACTGTTTCCGATTATCTAGCTGCCCAGATCAAGGATTGGGGTCTCGACGTGCGCATCGAGGACTTCGATGTGCTGATGCCCTACCCAACCACGCGCCTGCTCGAAATGACTTCGCCGGTAAAATTTCGCGCGGAGCTGAAGGAGCCGGCCATCCCCGAAGACCCTGACACAAGTCAGCCGGGCCAACTCCCGACATACAACGCCTATTCTGCTTCCGGCGATGTCACAGCGCCGTTGGTCTATGCGAACTACGGCCTTCCCGAAGATTACGCCGAACTGAAGCGCGAAGGCGTCGACGTTCGCGGGAAGATCGTAATCGCGCGCTACGGCCGAAATTGGCGCGGCGTGAAAGCCAAGCTCGCGCAGGAGAACGGCGCGGTCGCCTGTCTCATTTATTCGGACCCGCGCGAAGACGGCTATTTTCAAGGTGACGTCTATCCGAAGGGTCCCATGCGTCCCGACCTTGGTGTGCAGCGCGGCAGCGTGCTGGATATGGCGCTGTATCCCGGCGACCCTCTCACCCCTGGATGGGCCTCGGAACCAGGTGCGAAGCGCATTCCGCTCGCGGACGCCAAGTCCCTTCTAAAAATTCCGGTGCTGCCGATCTCGTACGGCGACGCAATTCCGCTGCTCGAACAGCTCGGCGGCCCGGTGGCTCCGGAGCCTTGGCGCGGCGCACTTCCACTCACTTACCACGTAGGTCCGGGCCGCGCCATCGTGCATCTGAAGCTGGATTTCGATTGGTCCAGCCGTCCGCTGCACGACGTGATCGCCACCATTCCCGGTACCATCTACAAAGACCAATGGGTAATCTACGGTAATCATCATGACGCCTGGGTGAACGGAGCCTCCGACCCCGCGAGCGGCGCGGCCGTGTTGCTTGAAACCGCGCGCACGCTTGCTATGCTCCAGAAACAAGGCTGGCATCCGAAACGCACCATCGTGCTCGCGCTTTGGGATGGCGAGGAATTCGGGCTGATGGGCTCGACTGAATGGGCCGAAAAACATCTCGCGGAATTGCAGAAAAGCGCGGCCGTCTACATCAACTCCGACAACACCGGGCGAGGGCCGTTGGCCCAGGGCGGATCGCATAGCCTGACCGCGTTCCTCTCGGAGGTGCTCCGCGACACCAATGAGCCGGCCGGCCCGCACAGTCTGCTCGATGTATCGTTGGCGCTCTCGACCGCCAGGCGTGGCAGAGGCGGCCAGGACAACGCGGCGGAACTTCGGCTTTCGCCGCTCGGCTCGGGCTCGGATTACGTCCCGTTCCTGGATCACGCCGGTATAGCCAGCCTCAATCTCGGCTTCGCCGGAGGCGACGGCGGCGTCTATCACTCGATTTACGACACCATGACCTGGTTCAATCGCTTCTCCGATAGCGATCTCAGCTATGGCAGAACGCTGGTTCAGGTAATGACCACATCTCTTCTGCGGGTGGCCGACGCCCCCGTCCTGCCCTTCGAATTCACCGATCTTTCGCGAGCCGTGCACGGCTACGCCGACGACATACAGCGGCAAGCCCAGAGGTTGCCCGCCCCCCTTGACCTGCGCTCCATTCAATTTCAGTTGACCCGGCTGGACGCAGCCTCGAAAGGCTACGAAGACGAGCTTGCGATTGCGATCAAACGCACACCTCCGCTACCCCCAGACCGGCTCGCCAAGGTGAATGAGATTTTGCAGAAGGCCGAAGCCTCGCTTTTGCTGCCTGACGGACTGCCTGGGCGCGAATGGTATGAGAATCAGATTTACGCTCCCGGTCTCTACACGGGCTACGAGCCCAAGACCCTCCCCGGCGTGCGCGAAGCCGTCGAAGCCCGGCGGGTCGACGAAGCCAACCAGCAGGCTCGGCGAGTAGCGGGAGTCTTGCGCGCGCTGGCCAATCAAATCGATGAGGCGACTCGGCTTTTGCGAGACCAGCCTTAGTACGACGGCTCCAAACAGCGCACGCACAACAAAAGTGCCGGGCGCATCTTACGCGCCCGGCCGAATGAGCACGCCGCACGCGGCTCGGAGGTTACCGCGTTCGGTAGTGGAGGAAATCGTGGAGCGAGGGAACCTATCCCAGCAAACCGCCGTGGCCGAGACAGGCGATCTCCCACCCCGAAATCCTATACCTAGACAACATTGGAGGTAGGATCAAGTCTATAACATTCGGCTTCGCGGAGCGAAAACATCCTGGGGCAGAAATGATTGGGATGTCGTCTTTGTAGCCCATCAGCATCAGATTTCCGGGTTCTACCGGCGCCAGAAACTTCTCGATGTGGCAGCCGGTCTGGATCATCGCCCGCCCGACGGCGTCATCGGGGCCCGCCGGAGCGGTCGTCGAGGCGACCAGAATTCCCGCCGGGTTCGCCCGCAGCAGGTGCTGAAGGGCGCGAGCCACCGCAGCCTCCTCCTCCACCACGGACAATGCGAACCGCACCCCGGCTCCGAAGCGCTCCAGGCGCTGGCGCATCACGCTCTCGAAAAGTTGCCTGGCCCGCTCTCCATGCGACAAGTCCGTGTAAAGAACGGCGACGGCGGGCGACCGCATCGGCCGCGCTTGCAAAATCGGTCCGCGCTCCCGCAGCATCCCGATCACCGTCTCCAGCTGCCCGGACGCGATGGCAAACGGTGCGCTCTTGACCGTCGCGATCCTCTGTCCTGGAGCCGCGCAACTGAAGTTGAGATTGGTCGCGATCACCATGCTGGACGTGCAGTTGATCTGCCGCAGCATCTCGTCGTCGACCAACAGACAGCAGCGCTCGGTCGCGAAAAGGTTAGCCCGCCCTCCGGCCGCCAATCGAATCTCCACGCAGCCGCAGCCCATCTCGGAGGCAACCTGGCTGACGGCGTCATCCTCGCCGACCTCACCCTCCTCGAGCTCCGTCACCCAAACCTCACCCAAGCCTTCCGTCTCAAGCAGCCGGGCATCCTCTTCGCTCAATATATGGCCCTTTGCGAAAAGCTTTCTTCCACCAGACCGGAAGACCGTGCTGCAGAGAATCCGACCGGAAGATTGCCGCACATCCACTGTTTGCGCTCTCATATCACCCTACCTCCCGTTTCGCCGCGCCGTTTTTCGAATGACCGGGTCGATCGCAGGCTTACATCTGTTGTGCGATCAAGCACCGGTAACTCTCCCGATACTTTGTGAAAGTATAGCTTTTGATTTTGGGATTTAATAGCGGAAAATTACGGATTCGGTGAACCTGTACTGGACTTGAACGGCCAGGACTCCGCTAGGGGATCAGCCGCGTCCCAAGCCGAGCGCCCGAAAGCAGCGACGCAACCGCTCCGGGCGTGGCACCGGGCGCCAAAACTACTTCTTTAATTCCTGATTCTAAAGCCTTTATTGCCGACTCAAGTTTGGCCTGCATGCCCCCGGAGGCGACCCCTGCCTGGATCAAATCGCGAGCCTCAGAGACGGTCAAGGTTTCGAGAGTCGTCCCCTCGCGCCCTCGCACTCCTTCCACATCGGTCAAGAATAGAAGCTTGTATGCGGCGAATGCAGCGGCGCAAGCAGAAGCCATTTGATCCGCGTTTACGTTGTAAATATTTCCTTCTTCATCGCCAGCGATGCATGCAATTACAGGCAGATAACCCGCGTCAACCAGTACCCGTAGTATCCCCGCGTCTGAGCGAACTGGCTTTCCTACCTGTCCCAATTCAGGACTCAGCACCTCCGCGTCTACCAAACCGGCATCAACTCCGGTCAACCCTACCGGACGCGCCCCCGCCCGCCGGAATGCCGCCACCAATTGGGTGTTCACCGACCCCGCGAAAACCTTCACCACAGCGTCGATAATCTCCGGCGTGGTTATGCGCAAGCCGTTGATAAACCTGCTCTCGACGCCTCGTTCCGCCAGGAAGCGGGTCATCTGCTTACCGCCTCCGTGAACCACCGCGGCCTCGACACCGCTCTCGACGGCGGCCGTGATTCCCGACGCGAGGCGATGAAGAGAATCGGGCGAGTCCAGAAGCGTCCCGCCCAGCTTGATCAAAACCCGCATTGGCTCAAAGCAATCCGGTTGTCTCGGAAATCCCAAGCGCGAGGTTCAGGTTCTGCACCGCTTGCCCCGCCGCGCCCTTCACCAGATTATCGATCACCGATACCACTACGGCCCGCCGGGTTCGAGGGTCGAATTTAATACCCAGATCGCAAAAATTCTGGTAACTCACTGCCGCAACATCCGGAATCTGGCCCGGCGAATACAGCCGAACGAAAGGCTCCTCCGAATAGCGTTTTTCATAAATCTTCAACAAATCGTCAGCCGAAGAAATCGATTCACTCGATCGGAAATAGATCGTTTCCAGGATGCCGCGCGGAATCGGAATGAGCTGCGCAGTAAAGCAGAATTCCGCCTCATCCAAGCCCGACGTCCGCAGCACTTCCGGTACATGCCGGTGGTCGAGGATGGAATATGCCGAAAAATTGTCGGCGACCTCGCAGAAACTTGTCTTGAGCGATGCCTTCCTCCCCGCCCCGCTCACGCCGCTCTTCGCGTCACAAACGATCCCGCAGCTTCTGGCGATCGCACCCGCCTCGATCAACGGTTTAATCGCCAAATTCGCCGCCGTCGGATAGCATCCGGGATTGGAGATCAGCCGCGCCGAAGGAATCCGCGATCGGCAAAACTCCGGCAATCCGTAAACCGCCTCGGCGAGCAATTCGGGCTGCGTGTGTTCTTCCTTATACCAGCGCTTGTAATTCTCCACCGTTCCCAGCCGGAACGCGCCGCTCAGGTCGATTACTTTGATCCCAGCCTCGAGCAATCCCAGTGCGAGGTCCATCGAAGCTTCCGGTGGCGTGGCCAGAAGTACCGCGGCCAATCCAGCCGCACTAGCGTTTTCAATACTATAGGCGATCCGGCGCAGTCCATTTCCACCCAACGGACGCGGACGGTCTTCGGATTCACGATGTTCCAGCAGAACCGGCTCGATTCCCGGATGCCGCGAGAGAATCCTCACCAGTTCCGCCCCGCTATATCCGCGGAAGCCGACAATTCCGACAGGCACGCTCATAAGGGATTGAGCCTTCAGTATCGCATGCCAGGTGCAACCCTCCGGACTGCGCGCCGTCTGAGAAAATGAGTACTTAATGACGTTGCGGGCGATCTTCCTTGGTCTATCCTTCGCCGCTTACCTCCTGCCGCAGTCCGCGGTTGTAAGCGTCGCCGAGCTCAAGGCGAGAGCCGAAGGCGGCGAGGCCGCGGCGCAGTTCGAGCTAGGCGTCCGGTACCACGAAGGCCAAGGAGTCTCTCAGGACTACGCTGAGGCGATGCGCTGGTTTCGCAAGGCTGCCGATCAAGGAAATCCGGACGCCGAATTCAACCTCGGGGTCATGTACGAGAAAGGCCGTAGCGTCCCGGTCGATTATGAACAGGCCGTTCAGTTCTATCGCCAAGCCGCCAACCAAGATTACGCTCCCGCCGAATACAACCTCGGCGTGATGCTCGACAAAGCCCGCGGCGTGCCGCAAGACTTTCCGGAAGCCATGAAGTGGTACCGCAAGGCGGCTGATCAAGGCTACGCCGCCGCACAGTACAACCTCGGCCTGCTGTACTACTACGGCCAGGGAACCACTCAAGACTCCTTGACCGCCGACATGTGGATCAAGCTCGCGGCCTCCCTCGCCACCGGAGACGACCAGAGGAAGTTCACGGAAATGCGCCAGACCCTGGAAAGCCAGATGCCGCCTGACCAGGTCGCGGAAGCGGAGCGGATGGCGCAAGCGTGGGTCCCGGTCCTTCCTAAGTGACTCCTCCCCATCCGGCCGCGTCTCACGACGTCCAACGCATGCTGGCGGAAGCCTTCAAGCATCATCAAGCCGGCCGCTTTCTCGAAGCGGAACAGGTCTACCGGCGAATTCTCTCCATCGCCCCCCGTCATGCCGACAGCCTGCATTTGTTGGGATTGATCGAACAGCGAAACGGACGGCTCGATTCCGCCATCCAGCTCATCCGCCAAGCCATTGAATTAGAACCCGCCCGCGCTCACTACCATTCGAATCTGGGCACGGCGCTCATCGCGCAAGGGCGACTCGACGAAGCAGCGAGCTCTTGCCAACGGGCATTGGCGCTCGACCCCAAGCTGGCCGAGGCTCGCATCAATCTGGGCAGCGTTCTTCAGGCGCAAGGGAAGTTCGACGAGGCCGCCGCCCATAACGAGCAAGCGGTGGCCATCAAACCCAA
>JASHRP010000589.1 GCA_030037375.1 Bryobacteraceae bacterium
TCCTTCGCAATCGATTTGCCGACGACGAGTTCCCTCTGGCCTTGCCGGAACCAACGTCCATCAGCGAGGTGGACTTCTTCACGAAGTTCCAGGCCGACCGGCCCGAGTCCTCGTAAAGTGATATTGGCGCCTTCCGGGTTATCGGCGCTGGGCAACGTGATCACGGTCACCAGTTCCACCGATGCGAGCGGATGCCCATCCGCCGCCCGCGCGATACCTTGCATGGGTTTCAACGCTTCGAATACTTCGCGGGTGATGCCGCCATTCACCTCACCCGTGGAGCCTTTACGCATCACCAGAACGTTCAGCGGATTTCCGGTCGATTCGAACGCGGTCCTGAGACCGCCGGCCAGGGCAAGCACGGCCACCAGCACGGCAACCGTCAACGCGATTCCCAGCGCCGTCATCAGCGTCGTGGTCTTGCGCACCGTCAGGTTGCGCAAATTGTAGGAAAGCGGGATCGCCATGCGTCTTCCTTATCCGGAGTTCCTCAATGCATCCAGAATCGAGGTACGCGAGGCATTCCACGCGGGAACCACGGAGCTCGCGATGCCGATGAACAAGGCGATCCCGAGGCATACCGCGGCGACGTCCGGCGTTATGGAAAGGGTTGTCAGGAAGGACAGCATTCCTCCCGCCTTTGAAACCATGGATACGAGCTGAGTAGCGATTAGCAATCCCAGCACGCCGCCGATCACCGAAATTACGCCCGCCTCGCCCAGGATCATCAGCAAGATGGCTCGCGGTGTATAGCCCAGCGTCTTCAGGATTCCGGTCTCGCGAACCCGCTCGCGCACCGACATCGCCACGGTATTCGCCGAAACCAGCAGAATCGTGAACGTCACGGCCGCGCAGACGATCATCAAATAGAGTTTCAAGTTCCCAAGAAACGACAAGAATTGCAGACCGAAGGCTTCTTCGGATTCGGTTTTCGTGGGCGCCGATGAGTTTTCGAACGTCTGGTCGATCGCCGCCGGCACTTGGCTCGCGGAGCTGGCGCTATCTGCTTGCACGACGAACGCTCCAATCTGATCTTGCAGGGCGCTGCCCGCTCCCAGCATTTCGCGCAGGTATTCATGATTGAAGAACAGCGTCTGAGTCGCGTCCTCGTCATGGAAGATTCCGACCAGAGTCAGCTCGGGATTCACGGGAAAGATGTCGCCAATCAGGAAAATCTTGTCGCCGAGTTTCCAGCCAAGACTCTTTGCCAAGTCGTCGCTCGCGATCGCCCCCGTGCGCAGGTGCAAAAACGCTTGCTTCTGATCGTCCAGAATTTGCATTTCCTGATAGACGTTGAAGCAATGATCCGGTTCGACCGCGAACCGGGCAAAAAAATTCTTCGAGTCGCGAGCGTCCTTGTACGTCCCTCCGAACCACTGCCACGCCGAGATGTCGCGCACGCCGGGCACGCGCCGGATCTTATCTTCGTAGGAAAACGGCATGCTCTGGGCGATGGAAATCTTGTGATGCGTTACCAGCCTAAGTTCCTGTCCCGGCGTAGCCGGAGCCAGATAAAGGCCCCGATACAGCGCAAACAAGACGCCCAGCAGGCACAGCGAAAAGGCCATGCTCGCGATGGTCAGGGCGCTGCGCCGGCGATTGCGCAGAGCATTCTTCCACATCAGCGGGACGTACCGGAACATGTTTTTATTGTACGGGAGGCCGGACGGACTGCCGAAAGTTTACCGGCGAACGACGGATATGGCCGGACGAACGTTGGCTATCGTACCGCGTCCTCGCAAATGTATTCGAACATCTCTCCGCCTTCAATCCATTTCGAGTTGCTGGTCTGCGAGATGGTCCATTTTCCCGACCACGGTTTCGTGTACGCCCCAGGATCGTCCACGGTGAATTCGTAAGTGAGCGTTCGCAGATTGGGGCGCGAGATGCGTTCGGTCAAGTGCAGTTGAGAAGTGGTCGGATAGGCTCCCACCGCCCACATCTTCTCGTTGAAGCCGACGGTGTCGATCACCAGCGTATCGCCTTCCCAATTACCGGTTGAGTGGCCCAAGAACGTCGGTCGCGGATTGGTGGGATGCGGTCGGCCGTCCATGTAAATCACGCGCCAGGAATGCGGCCCGGCGATGTTTAACAGGAAGATTTCCTTCTGCTCCGGCACATCCACAATTTCAAATCCCGGTGCGTTGAAGAACGCCGGACCGGGCGCGGCCTTGCAGTCCACAAGTGGCGAATCCTTCGAATAGGTCGCTGTTCGATACGCGTAAACAGCCCGGGCCCATGGCTGGAAAGGAACGTCCGCCGCGCGAGGAACTCCTCCCAATCCGGGACGCACCTCCCAGTAGCCCTTGTGATCCGGGGTTGAACCGAGATTCACGTGGCCGTCGGGCCAACGGGGAGTTGGCTCCGGTGTTTGCCCAAATCCGAGCATTGCCGTGAACAGGATGGCCGTGCAATACCGCATCGAAGAGCCTATCTTGTCGGAAGCTTTTGCCCGGCCGCGGTCGTCAGCGAAGTGGTCTGCATCGCGCCGACCCAGTTATTCTTCGGATCCTTGGCGACCGCGGCTCCGTCAATGCTGATCTTGTCGCCGATTTTCACAGTATCCTTCTTCCACCCGCCGCGGACCAGCGCGTAAGGAGGACCCAGCTCAAACCGCATCTCCTTCATCGTTCCATCGTCCTGCTTGGTGTTGATGAAGATGTAGGCGTGCGGATTCTGCCAGTCGATCTTGGTGACGAATCCTGTCAGGTTCGCGGTCTTATCGTCCCAGTATTCGGCCTCGAAAGAATGATGCGCCAGTACGGGCATCATCGTGGCGATTATAAGAGCGCAGCCAGTTGCCAGTTTCATGCGATTACCTCACAAATGTCGCCTCTGCGTTGTCTTCACAAAAGTACTCCGGCGGGTCGGCGTCCGCAACCCATTCGTTGATCCAACCGCCCGTCCATGGCCTTGAATAGGTTCGCGGGTCGTTCACCGTGACCTCGTACTTGAGCGTGTTGTAATCGAGGCGCGTGAAACGTTCGGTCAGCTTCAGAGCTTCCGTGTGCGGCAGTCCGCCCGCAGCCATCCAGAAGCGTTCGTTGAATCCGACCGAATCCACCACCAGCGTGTCTTTGTTTTCCCAATGCCCCACCGACGTCCCGTAATACGTGAGCACCAGATCCTCGCTCTGCGCGAGCGGCCGGCCATCGGTGTAGATGACGCGCCAATTGCGATCGCCGCCACCGAGCAAAACCAGGATTCGACCCAGTTCAGGTTGTTCGACAAATTGAAATCCGTTCTCGGTCTGAAGCTGCCTCGGCCCACCAGCGGGTAGGCAGCGCAATGCGGGATCGTCCTTCAGCAGCGTTCGCTGGCGGTATTCGTAGACCGACTTTGCCCACGGCAAAAATGGCGCGACCTTATCCGCGTCCGCGAGATTCCTCAGCAATCCCTCGTTGTTCATGGGAACACGAGCGGCGGATTTCTCCACCAGCGCGCTTGCGCTCGCATTGCTCCAGTAACCTCTCTTCCCCGGCTCCGGTCCGAGTCTCACGTGACCGTCCGGCCAACGCGGAGCTTGCGTTGCTGCTGCCCCGCTTTTTACAGCTTGCGGAATGCGATTCAAGGTAACGAACAGTTTGTGGCCGTCCGTTTCCGTGACGGAAGTAGCCAGCACTCTCTTGCTCTGCCCCTTTGCGGGTGAGCCTATCACCTTTACAACCCGTCCAAGGTGAACGTCGCTTTCCTTCCACCCGAATTGTTCCAGATGGACCAGATCCCCGGTATCCACTGCCCAGTTGATGACGTGGCCGCCGGCGTCTTTCACGTCGATGAAGATGTAAGCCCTCGGATAGGTCCAGGCGATCTGCGTGATCGGGCCCTCTATCGTAATCTTGCGACTCGTATCGTAGGTTGCCGGTGAAGTCTGCTGCGCCCACACGCCCACGCCCAGGAAAATGATCAGCCAGCGCATGCTAATCGCGCGTCAACTTGAAATCGCCCTTGGCATTTCCCTGCTGCCAGGTGCCGGTGATGTAGCGGTGATAGGACCCGAGGTCCTGCACCTTCCCCTCGGCCGTGATGTGCGATTTGTCCTTCGCATCGGCCTCGATGCGAACGGTCCAAGTGGCCGGGTCCACGGAGACACTGCCGATGGGAAATGAATCCGGCCCCGGATTGAACAGGCCTGTGACGTTCTTTCCGTCCCAGTTCATGACCACCGTTACCTGATGGCGTTCGCCCGCCGTCGGACCCCAATCGCCCGACCACGTGCCCGTCAGCGGATGCCCTTGCTGGGCGAACGCAACTCCGGCTGCTAGAGCGCAAAACAGCAGGGTCCGTCGCGACATAGCATCCCACCTCAATGCATCTCACATAATGTGTCAGATGCGTTCGAAACGCAAGTGCCCCCGGGATGGAGTTCGCGCTAGCCGTGCATCGAATCCGCGAGCGAGAAGATCGGCAAATAGAGCGAAATCAGCACGAAGCCGATGAAAATGCCCATGCAGATCATCAGCGCGGGCTCGATCAATGTAAGCGATGCGGTGACGCGCGTCGACACATCGTCTTCATAGAACTCGGCTACGCTGGTCAGCATCGCGGGCAGAGCTCCGGTCGATTCGCCCACCTCGATCATGTCGAGCGAGAGGCTCGGAAACATCTTGGTAGAACGCAGAGATTGCGACAGCGCCTGTCCTTCGCGCACCAGCTTCGAGGCCTGCTCCAGGACTTTTTTCAACACCCTAGTGCCAAGCGACTCCGACGCCGTATCCAGCGCCTGCATAAGCGGAATTCCGCCCACCAGGAGCGTTCCCAATACTCGCGAAAACTGAGCGACCTGGTATTTCAGCCACACTTCCCCCACGAAGGGAGTCTTCAGCAGCACCCGGTCGATGGCTTCGCGGCCGGATGCCGTCCGGGACCAGAACCGGAAACCCACGACCGCCGCTATGAAACCCACAAACCCCACGATTACGTAGTTGCGCGCCGTGGTGCCGACGGCAATCAGAATCTGAGTCGGCGCGGGCAACTGCGCCTGCATCGTGTCGTACAGGGTCTTGAAATTGGGAACGACGTAAGTGACCAGGAAGATGATCACGCAAAGCGACAAGGAGATCAGCACCGCCGGATACATCAGGGACACCAGCAGCTTCTTGCGAACCGAAAGCGCTAATCGCTGATAAGTGATGAACCGCTCCAGCACCTCCGGCAGCGATCCGCTGCGCTCACCGGCCAGAACAGTGGTCACGTAAATAGGCGGAAACACGCCTTGTTTCGCGAAAGCGTCCGAAAGCATCGCCCCGTTGCGGACTTCTTCGCGCACTGCCTTGACGTAACGGGAGATTTTGGGATCCGTGAGCCTTTCCGCCAATAGATCCAACGATTTCAAGATGGGCAACCCAGCGCGGATCAGCGTCACGAATTGCTGATTGAAGATCAGGAACTTCTCCAGGTTGATCTTCTTGCCGCCGGACCCGATCGTCGCGTTCAGCCCGCCGGCTTCAGTGCGGGGCTTGATCGAATAGACCAGGAAGCCTTGATTGGTCAGCTTTTCCCGGACCTCGCGTTCGGAAGTGCCCTCCGCCACCTGCTGGTGCATCTCCCCACGGGCGTCCGCGTACCTGAGCGTCCATTCCGCCATATGACAATAATGACGCTTTTTGAAGCGTTTGCGTGCAAATCAGCGGGCGGATTCGACTAACTCCGCCACAGCCTTGGCTTCTTTCAAGGCCCGGCGGTGGCGAAGAGCCGCCAGAAGGATCATCGCCACGACGGCCCCGATCCCGGCCATCAGCATGTCCTCCTGCGAATCCCACATATCGCCTTGCATCCCAACGAATTCCTCGCCTCGTTCTGGAGTCAGCACCATGGCTGCGCCTGCCTCCATGATTTCGTAGATCGCGCTGAATGACAGTATCGCCTCAACCGGCAGAACATACCGCCAGCGGCTCTTCACTCCAACTTTGCGGGTAAAAACCTCTTGAATTGGATAGCTGATCATCAGTCCGAAACTGAAGTGTGCGACGCGATCGTACATGTTGCGATTCGTGTGCAGCAGAGGCTTGAGCCATTCGCCTAGCGGTACGTCCGAGTATTTGTAGTGCGCGCCCCACTCATGTATCGAGAGGTATACGAGGATGAGAGCATAGGAGAGCTCCGAAAACGGCATCACGCGGTACGTGCAAACCAGGACGGCCAGGAACGCGAATGCGGTCGCGTTCTCCAGAAAGTAGTCGAAAGCCTTGTCCGGATGAATGCCGGCCAGTATGATAATGGCCGCCATCGCGGCGCAAACCCAGTGCAGGAACCGGTTGTCCCGGAACGACGGGTAGCCAGCGCTTGAAGCTGTGGTCAAAGATGCATTAGACAACGGTTTCGCCAGCAATGGCAAGCGCCGTTACGCTCACGGCATCGACCGCCCGCTCGGGCGTGTTATAGTACCGGCTTGCGATGAAGATCGATCTCTTTAACCATTTCTTCCCAAAGCGGTATTTCGAGCAGTTCATCGATACCGGCGGAATCCGCGATATCGGCAAGCGAGTGCGGAACATCCAAGCGATTCATGACGTTGAGTTTCGCTTCAAGGTCATGGACGAAATTCGAGCGCAGTACGGAGATTACTGCCAGGTGCTGACGCTACCCGCGCCGCCGATTGAAGCAGTCGGCGATCCGTCTAAATCTCCGGAAATCGCTCGTATCGCGAACGATGGCTTGGCCGAACTGGTTTCCAAGCACCCCGATCGCTTCATCGCCTTCGCAGCCTCCGTGCCGATGAACAATCCCGAGGAGGCTGTGAAGGAGATCGGACGCTCTGTGACCGATCTCGGGGCACGCGGAATCCAGATTTATACGAACGTGAACGGCGGCCCGCTGGATGCGGCGGAGCTTGCGCCGATTTTCGAGGAAGCCGCCCGGCTGGATCTCACCATCCTCATGCATCCTACGCGCGGCGCGGATTTCGCGGACTATAAAACGGAGCAGAAGTCGCTCTACGAGATCTGGTGGACGCTCGGCTGGCCGTACGAAACTGCGTGCGCAATGTCGCGAATGACCTTCGCCGGCTTTTTTGACCGCTGGCCTGCCTTGAGGATCGTCACCCATCATCTTGGCGGGATGGTGCCGTATTTTGAGGGGCGCGTGGGCTACGGCTGGGATCAGTTGGGTTCCCGCACTTCGGACGTAGATTACAAGGCTTTGCTTAAGTCCATGAAACAGCGGCCCATTGATTATCTGCGGATGTTCTACGGGGATACAGCATTATTCGGAGCTCGCGCGGGTACAGTCTGCGGGCTGGATTTTTTCGGCGTCGATCACGTTCTCTTCGCCTCCGACACGCCTTTCGAACCAACCCCCGGACTTTTTATCCGGGAAACAATAAAAGTGCTCGACAGCCTTGAGTTGACTGCCGAGCACCGTAAGCAGATCTACGAGGGCAATGCCCGTCGTTTGCTCAAGTTACCGTAGGTTACCGGCGCCAATAGCCGCCATAGTAGCGGCCTCCGTAGTATCGCGGGGCGATCCAGCGCGCTCCAACGTAAGGCGGTCGAGCCCAGTAGCCCGCATGGTAACCCCATCCTGCCCCAACTGGGTAGTAATAGGGAGCGATCCAGGTGTAGCCGACGCCCGGCGCAACTCCATACGGAGCATACGCGTAAGGAGCCACCACCGGAGGCGGAGCATAGTAGCCGGGGTAAGCGTACGGCACCCCGATACCAACTCCAAAGCCGAAGCCGATCCGCGCGCCAAATGCCGTGCTTCCGGCCAGCAGCAACAGAGCGAGTAATTTAGTTTTCATCTCTACCTCCCGCCCCGTTAGGTGCAGTTCTGAGGCCAGAGTTTAACTGATTGATAGGACGATGGTTCTCCCCCTTTGAACCACTCGGCTAGGTGGTGGATTTCCACCGCCTTGGCCGATTTCGTTCACTGCTCTTTCTTTCCCGAATCGCCCTTGGAACCCGCAAGCCCGGATAGATCAGGAATGCCAAGATGCCCCGCAAGTTGCGCGAGCTTTTCCAAATCGATCAAGCCCTCGATGTAGACCACGGTCAGTTCCTTCGGCTCCGCCGCGATCACCGCCAATCCGCCGATCTGGCCGCCATCCGGTTTCGTATAGATCTCGGTCTCGCCGCTCTTATCCTCATGCACGCTGATCATCTTTGCCCAGCCTGCGGCGCGCAGTTGCGAGCGGATGGGCTCCACGTCCGCGATCTTATATTGGTTCACGTCCGCGAACGTGAAGCTTTTGACCGTGACGTTCTTCAACCCGGACAGCACCTTTTGAAATCCCGGGTTCTGCGCCTTGTCGCCCGCGAGAAAATTTCCCGCCAGCTTCAGCATCGCTGCATCCAGCGATACATCCACAGTGTGGGTCGCCTTGGCCGCGAGTCCGTCCAGCCCGAATTGAATCTGCGCCGCCAGGGGCAGAGCCGCCAGCAAGCATCCCAACACCAACCGTCTCATTTGTTCGATACCTCTTGGTTCAAAACCTGACTACGCACCAAATTCAATTTCTCCGAAGCAATCTGAAGAGCTTGGATCGCTTGACGTCCGGCGCGCTCTTCCTCCATCCGGCGATTGGCAATCGCCACGGACACGAGCACCGAGGCCAACGCCGCGAAAGCCGAAGCCGGCCACATCCAGCGGAATCGCGGCCTTCCAAGCGGAGTCTTGACCTTCCGTCTGACGTCCTTCGCCGGCGCGATTGGCTCCTGCGAGATCCGTTCGCGTACCCGTTCGGCGAACCCTTCGGGCGGGTCTTGCCGGCGGAATGCGTCACGAAGCCGGTCGTCAAGGCTCATAGCGAGAACTCCCCATATTTGCGTTCCAATTTATCGCGAAGCAGTTTCAGCGAGCGTTGCAGGTGGCTCTTGACAGTCCCCAGCGGCATCTCCAGAACCTCCGCGATTTCCGACGCTTCCATATCCTCCTGGTATTTGAGAATCATCACCAGTCTCGGCTTATCCGGCAAGCTCGCCACGAGTGCCCGCAGCGCTTCTTTGAGCATCGGGTCGCCCGGCGTCGCTGGCGCGGCCGGTTCGCGAACCTCCTCCAAAGCCCACAACGGCCGCATTCGCCGCTGCCGGTCGATCGATCGGTGAGCCGTCACTTTCCGCAGCCAATTCACGATATGCCGCGACGATTCCAGCGAACCGAGACTTCGGTGCAGCTCCAAGAACACGTCCTGCGCAACCTCCTCAGCCACGCACCTGTCCCGCAGAAAGGCATACGCGATACTGAATACCATCGACTGATGCGCATACACCAGCGCGGAGAATGCGTCTCCCTGGGCGTGTGGTTCGCGATGAGGCTGTGATTCCAGCACTTGGCTTCGCATCACGTCTTGCTAAACATTAATACGCGCGGGTGGGTCCGCTGGGACGCAAAAAATTTTCGGGCTCTTGCTCTTTTGGCTGGAGGTTTTTCGCCGAGCAAGGCGATTCCGGAAAGCTGTAGAATGGCACGGCGGGCAGCCGCACCATATGCCGGATATTCAACACGCGATTCAAATTGCCGCCCCGCCGGAAGCGATCTATCCTTTGGTATCGACAGCGGCCGGTTTTGGCCAATGGTGGGCCGCCGATGTGACGGAACCCGATGGGTGCGTCGAACTGGGTTTCTTCAACCGCATCACGATCTATCGCCTGAGGCCCCTGGCTCGCGAACCGGGTAAACAGGCGGAGTGGTTATGCGAGACCGGCTCGGAATGGATCGGCACCTATCTCAGGTTCCGATTGGAGACCGTCAAGTCCGGATTGCTTCTCCGCTTTACGCATGCCGATTGGAAATCCGAGACCGACTACTTCACCTCCTGCAACACGACCTGGGGCGAGCTGATGTTCAGGCTGAAGGCCGCCGCTGAGGGAAAATCGCCAGGACCGTTCTTCCGGATGAATGACACGGCGTATTAGGGCCAGCGCTTGAAGACCGCCGCCAAAGCGCTTCTCGCCGCGCTCTTTGCCGTCTGCATTTATCGAGCGATCACCCAGTCCGTTGTTTTCGACGAAGCCCTCACCTGGGAACTATACATTGCCGGGCCGGTGGATAAGATCTTCCACAGCTTCGACGCCAATCATCATTTTCTGAACACTGTGCTGATGCGCCTGGCGACGGCGATCTTTGGCGTCTCAGCCTTCACTTTGCGTATTCCCGCTTTGGCCGGGGCCGTGCTGTATTTCGCCGCTGTGTACCGCGTCTCGCTGGCTGCGTTCGGCGAGAGCGTCCGGTTCTTGATTGCGATCGGTGGGCTTACCCTCAACCCGTTCGTGCTCGACTTCATGGTCGCGGCGCGCGGATATGGAATGGCGCTGGCCCTGTGGATGTGGGCTTTGGCGGTGCTTCTCCCCGTTTTTCAAGGCCGAGCCCCGACGCGGCGGGATCTGATCGAATCCGGCTGCGCGATTGCTCTATCCGTCACCGCGAATCTCATTTTCCTGTTACCCGCGGCGGTCCTCGCGGGAATCACACTGGCCTACCTGCTCAAGCGGCAACCTGCGCCCGAGCCTTCCAAAAAAGCAAAGCGTCGCGAACCGAAACGCGGCGCTCCGGACTGGATTTGGTTTGTCGGGCCGATTGGCGCTATTGCGGTTCTGTTTCTTCTGGTCGCGCCTGTCGAGGATATGAAGCTCGATCAATTTTATACCGGCGTCCCGACGATCTTGGAAAGCTTGCGCAGTCTCGCCAGCGTGACCGTCAAGCACTCCGGCCCCTTGGCGCGAGCGAGCTGGGCGGATGGATGGCGCGATGCCATCGGCTTCGTCATTGCTCCGTTGGTCATCGCGGGCGGCCTGGTTTTCGGAATCCTTCGCCGCGACTGGCTGCTGATGATCGCCTCGGGAACCGCCGTGGCTTCGGCCATCGGACTCGTATTGATTCATCTCGCGCTCGGCCGGCCGTATCCTGCCGACCGTACCGGGCTCTATTTCCTCCCGCTCGCGACGCTCGCGCTGATGGGACTTACAGCCGCGCGGGAGAAGATCGTATCCATCGCCGCATTCGCGGTTGCAGCCCTGATGATCGGGCAGTATTTGACCGAGTTCAATGTGAAGAAGTTCTGGGTGTGGGACTATGACGCAGACACGCGATCCATGGGCGAATATCTCGAGATGCATCACGCCGGGCGGACGGTCAGCGTGGGAGGATCGTGGCAGCTCTCCGAATCGCTCGGATTTTATTTGTTCCAAAATCATTGGGATTGGCTTGAGATCAATCGGCGCCCTCCGCAACCGGGTGAGGACTACTACGCCCTGATTCCCCAAGATGCAGCCGCCATGCAAACGCTCGGCTTGAAAGAGGTCTTCCGAGGCCCGGTTTCCGGGAGCGTGCTCGCCGTGCCTGCGAAACAGTAGAGAATTTGGCCAGACATCGGGGACTACAATTGAGGCATGGCGGCCTCAACCGGACAGATTACCGTCGAGCAGTACTTCGCCCTGCCAGAGCAATGCGACGCGAACGGCAATGATGTCAAAAGCGAACTGATTGCCGGGGAAATTGTCTTGGCGCCACTTCCGGCCCTGCGGCACGATTTGCTGAAGAACCAGATCTGCGACGTCTTACGGTCTTTTTTAGGCGAAAACCCGGGGCTGAGCTTGAGAGCATTTGTCCAGATGGGCTTCGCCGTCACCGATATCGACGCCCTGATTCCCGATGGGTGCGTCCTCAACAAGAGCCGCCTGCAAGATGCGACTTCTAGGGCGCTCACGGGCGCTCCCGAAATTGCCATTGAGGTCGTCTCCCCGAGTGACACAGCGGTTCACCTGAGGCACAAGATCGACAACTACCTGCGGAACGGCGCAACCTCTGTCTGGGTTGTCTATCCCGAAAGCCGGTCCATCGAAATTCACACCAAGGCTGGTATCCGCCAATTCAGCGGTGACCAACCCATCGAAGACGAAACGCTTCCCGGCTTCACCCATCCCGTCTCCAGCTTCTTTTAAGAATCTTCTCTTCCTTCGCGTCGCAAAAGGTGGTAGAGTCTCTACTACATGGCGCGAGAGAAACTCGACGTACTTCAAGGCACCCTCGACCTACTGATTCTCCGTACTCTTCAATGGGGACCGGAGCACGGCCACGGCATCGGCCAGTCGATTCGCATGAAGTCCGACGATCTGCTTCAGCTCGAGCATGGGAGCCTCTATCCCGCCTTGCACCGCCTTCGCCGCGCTGGATTGATCGAATCTAAATGGGGCGTCACCGAAAACAATCAGCGCGCCAAATTCTACCGGCTCACCTCGGCCGGCAAGAAGCGGTTGACCGTTGAGGAATCGAAGTGGGGGTTGTTCGTGAAGGCCGTGGCGAAAGTTCTGCGACCGCAGGAGTAGCTTATGTTTAGCCGTTTGCGTTGGTGGCTGCGCCGAGAGCACGAAGAGCAGGAGCTTGAGGAGGAAATTCGCTCGCATTTGGCGATCGACGTCCGGGAACGAGCCGGGCGCGGCGAGTCGCCGGATGGCGCCCAACTCGCCGCGGCACGCTCCTTCGGGAACCTATCCAGGATTCGCGAGGAGACGCGCGAATCCTGGGGATGGATGGAAATTGAACGGCTCGCCATCGATTTTCGTCACGGCCTCCGAATGCTGCGCAAGGCTCCCCTGTGGACTACTGTTGTGGTGGCCACGCTCATTCTGGGGATCGGTCTAAGTACTGCGATCTTCGCCGTCGTGTACGGAGTGCTTCTCAAGCCGCTGCCTTACCCGCATGCGGACCGTTTGATGGCGATTTGGAACAGCGCGCCGGTCGCGGCATATCAGCGATATAACGTGAATGGCCTGAACTGGCTCACTTGGCGCGAGCGCACGCGAGCCTTCGAAGATATCGGCCTCGCCCGTTTAGTCGCGAACTACAACTTGACGGGAATCGGCGAGCCGGAACGCTTGCAGGCCGCGCGAACCTCGGCGAATCTTTTCCGAATCCTCGAAGTCCCGCCGATGATGGGCCGCACCTACACCGAAGAGGAGCAAAACAGCGGCGCTAACGTCACGGTTCTCAGTTACTGGCTGTGGAAGCGACGTTTGGGAGGCGATCCGAACGTTCTTGGGCGGAGGATTCTGCTGAACGGCGAAGGATTCGAGGTAATCGGCGTGATGCCCGCCGATTTCGAGTACCCGACCGCACAATTCGACTTGTGGACGCCGCTGTATTTGCCGCCGGATGAATTGCAGCCCGGCGTTAACAATAGCTATGTCGCGATTGGACGCTTGAAGCCCGAGGTTACAGTTCCACAAGCTCAGGCTGAGATGACCGCGATCATGCGCGAGTTTGCGAATGAACATCCGAGAACGAATCTGCTCAGGGACGGCGGCTTTGTCGATGCGCTGGTCGAGCCGCTCCTTGTCAGTAACACGCTTCAGATACGTTCG
>JASHRP010000590.1 GCA_030037375.1 Bryobacteraceae bacterium
TGTTTGACCGGCCGGGACAACGTGCGTCGAGCGTCCCGCGAAGACGGCCCTCGCGTAAAGGCCAAAGTCGCCGTTGCCGAACATGCCGGAGGGAACGAAGTGGCGCATATCGGTATCTTCGAACTGTTTGGAGCCGGGCCAAGCGAACATCTCCGTCCCGTTGACCAGCGCGACCTCCAGTTTGACCGTGTCGAGAATCCGGAAGGTCTTTTCGCGCGAGCCGCGCGCCGATCTCTCCACGGTTTCGAGACAGGTGTAATTCGGCTGCTGCGCCAGCACGCCAATCATGTGCTTGCGGACCATGGCTAGCTGTTCGCCGCCGTCCTGTCCAGCCGCGTCTTGCGCGACTCTGTCCTGTGCGCTTGCGGACAGCACTCCAACAATCAGGATGACCGCCAGACGCATGGCATCATTCTCCCACGCCGCGAATTGACGGGAGGCGTTCGGTCATCTGATAGGATCTAGTTAAACATGCCAGCCAAGATCACTATCAACACGAACGGCTCCATCCGCGTGGAAGGCGACTTCGTGATTACCGATGTTGAAGGAAATGCATTCGGCCTGAGCGGCCGAACCACCATCGGCCTGTGCCGCTGCGGACATTCCGAGAACAAGCCGTTTTGCGACGGCTCGCATAAGCGGCAGGGGTTCCAGTCGGCCTGCCCGGCGCGGGAACTGCCGCCTCCGGCCCCGAAGGTTTAGGCGGCCTTTCCTGCTCAAACTGAAGGGGTGTCGCGAGTGCAACGCCTAAAGTTTTCCCGAGGAGGCGGGAATGACATTTCAAATCGGACTTATCGGCACCGATGGAACGATCCTCGCGAGCGACAAGCGAATTACCCAAACTGCTGCAACAAGCAGTGGACAGACGCTGCATTGCGGGGGAACTGGCGCCAAGATCGCGCACAACGAAGAATGTTCGATAGTTTACTGCGCTGCGGGCGGCCATCTGGCTGAGGCAATCGCGCGAGAGTACGTGAAAGAGCCTGTCGCAGGAGATATCGGCGCGGAGTTGATGCGAATCAAAGAGCGCATTGACCATCCTGGCTCCTCCGCCAGTGACCTGTTGCTTGCTCAAATCGTCGAGGGCAAAGCCGCTCTGTGGCAGATGAACCTTCGAAACGGCACGCCCAGCGCGCCCCATCGAGTTGAGGACAAGGTCCAGATCGGCGATAGCGGCAACTTGGCGGCCTTTTTCATCGAAATGTACGCCCCGACGCCGCTCGAAGGACTCCGCAGTGTCGCAGAGCTAAAATTTCTCGCGGCGCACTCGATCCGGATGGCTGGGCGGCTTAACCCGGCCTTCGTCGATGGCCTGGAGATGTGGACCCATCGGACGGGGCAAGAACGGTTTGTTCAGGTCGAGAATGATGAAATAGGAACGCTGATCGCCCGCTCTGACGAGCTCACTGAAGAATTATCCTCAAAGCTCTTCTCCATATCCCCCGAGGATCTTAGAACCGTTGGTTTCCGCTTGCGGTCCTTTGCTTCCGCGGAAGCCGTGGATTCCATCGGCGAATAGAGTTTCGCTGCAACGCGAATACGGCTTGCGCTCCGGTCGCGATTGTATTATTATTCATTGTGTTGAATAAGTATTCTTGAGGAGGATGCGATGGCCACACCCGTTCTTGCCGACTCCGTGGTTGCCATGAACACGCTCGCGGCGCCTGCCCCGCGGCGTCTGATCTCCGACCTCGATCTTTCCGCCGCCTCAGTCGAGCGGCTGCTGGATCTGGCCGGCCGCATGAAACGCACTCCTCTGCGGTACGCGCAGTCGCTTGCAGGCCGCTATTTGAGCCTCCTGTTCGAAAAACCGTCGCTGCGGACGCGCCTCACGTTTGAGCTGGCGATCAAACAGCTTGGCGGCGACGCCGTGAATTACGCGGGTCCGATCAATGGGCGCGAGCCGGTCAGGGACGTTGCCCGCAACCTGGACCGCTGGACGCACGGGATCGTCGCGCGGGTTTTCTCGCATTCCACGGTGGAAGAAATCGCCAAGTGGACGCATGTGCCGGTGATCAACGCGCTGAGCGATCTTTATCATCCCTGCCAGGCGCTCGCCGACGTGCAGACGCTCGAAGAGCGTTTCGGAAAACTCAGCGGCCTGAAGCTCGCCTTCATCGGCGATGGCAACAACGTGGCGCATTCGCTGATGCTCACAGCCGGGCGGTTGGGCGTTCACGTCGCGGTGGCGACTCCCAAGGGCTATGAGCCGAATGCGGACGTCACCGAGGAAGCCCGAGAGCACGGACGCATCACCATTACCAATGATCCGGCGGAGGCACTGGATGGAGCGCACGCCGTCTACACCGATGTGTGGGCCAGCATGGGGCAGGAGTCCGAAGCAGCCCAGCGGATGGCCGCGTTCGCGCCGTATCAAGTGAATGAAGAAATGTTCTCGAAAGCCCGTCCCGACGCGGTGTTCATGCATTGCCTGCCCGCGCACCGGGGCGAAGAAGTCACCGACGCGGTGATCGAATCGCCGCGCTCCGTGGTGTTCGATCAGGCGGAAAACCGGCTGCACGCACAGAAGGCGCTGCTGTTGATGTTACTTAGCTGAAACGCAATTAGCCGCCGGTCCAAGCTGTTCCGAAGGTAGAATCAAT
>JASHRP010000068.1 GCA_030037375.1 Bryobacteraceae bacterium
GAAATTTATTTTGGCGAGCAGGCGCATGAGCCGGTGTTTGCTCCCTCTCAGCAGCTCGAATTCAACTATCAGGCGAATCCCGATAACAAGATTCACTACGAAGGCTCCGGCGGCTTTCCGATTGGATCGTCACTGCTGCGGATTATCGCGGCGATCGCGGAGGGCGATTGGAACATCTACCTGACCGACGCCATCACGCCGGATAGCCGCATGCTGATTCACCGCAAGGTGCTGGATCGTGTGGGGACGCTCGCCGAGTTTATCCGTTGGGACCAGGACCCATACATGGTGATCACGGACGCTGGGCGACTCGAGTGGATCGTGGACGGGTACATGACCAGCGACTCGCATCCTTACTCGCGCGAGGTGCAGCCGCAGGATCAGGAGCCTTTCAACTACATTCGCAATTCGGTGAAGGCGACGGTCGATGCGTATGACGGGACGGTCAAGCTGTATGTTTTCGACCAAGAGGATCCGCTGATCCAGGCCTACCAGCGGCTTTTCCCGGATTTATTCGTACCGGCATCCGAGATGCCCGCTGATTTGCGCGCGCATGTTCGCGCGCCCGAGGAATTGTTCCGCATTCAGGCGGAGATTTATCGCACCTATCACATGCGCGATCCGGATTCGTTTTACAACCGCGCGGATCTGTGGGACCTAGCGACCTCGGCGCAAAGCCAAAACGCGGGCGGAGGGCCGCAGAGCGTAGCGCCAGTGTACATGGTACTGAGGCTGCCCGGCGAATCGCAACCGGAGTTCGTGCTGACTATCCCCTTCACGCCGCGCAATAAGCAGAACCTCATCGCGCTGATGGTGACACGATGCGACGGCCCGCATTTGGGGGAAACGCTGTTTTATGAGTTGCCGAAGCAGGAGATTATCTCCGGGCCATTGCAGATCGATGCGCTGATAAACCAGGATCAGGTGATTTCGAAGGACTTGACGCTGTGGGGACAGCAGGGATCGCAAGTGCTGCGCCCGCCGATTCTGGTTCTGCCCATCGATAACACGTTCTTGTATGTCGAGCCTTTATTTCTCCAAGCGGTTCAAGCTCGCATGCCGCAGTTGCAGAAGGTGGTGCTGGCAGTCGGCAACACTCTCGTGTACGAAGACACCTACCAGAAAGCGCTTGCCGCGCTCGCGGCAGCGCAGCGAGGCCAGCCTCCGCCGGCAGTGACGCCCGCGACGGGTTCCGCGCCGCAACCGGCTGCCACACCGCAGGCCCCGGCTGGAACCTCAGCCGACGCGCGGCTGGAGCAAATTCGGGCGCACATGGAACGCTACAAACAGCTCTCCGCGCAAGGCAAGCTCGCCGAGGCAGGGAAGGAGCTGGAGGCGATCGAGTCCGCAGTGGGGAAATAGCCTGCCGCTGGAAAACCGTTGGGAGTATACTGGCTCAATCGGGACGGCAATCTAGAATCCCGACGATCATCCCCTCGTCACGCGGATGTCGAACAGCATAAACCGCTGTTTCCACGTTCGAAATCAATCCAATTCTAATTAGAGAGGGTGTCGTCTATGAGAGACCTCAGGATCGTCGCGATTCTCGTTTGTGTTGCCATAGGGCTTTGCGCCCAAGAACCAGCCGGGCGCGTGGGCGCTAGCGCCGCGGCAGGCAAGCAGACTCAAGGACGACGCGCAGGCGGGCAGCAACCAGGACGCAATTACGGACGTTCGGTGGTGCTCAGCCAGCAGGGAATAGCCGCCACCAGCCAGGTGATCGCCTCGCAGGTCGGTGCTCAAATTCTCGCGCGTGGCGGATCGGCCGTGGACGCCGCAATCGCCTCGAACGCCGTTCTGGGGCTCACGGAACCCTTGTACTGCGGAATCGGCGGCGATCTCTTCGTCATTTATTGGGAGGCGAAGACCGGCAAGTTGACGGGACTGAACGCTTCCGGTCCCGCTCCGGCCGCGCTGAATCCGGAGTTCCTCGCGAAGCAGGGCATCGATCGCATGCCCGGCAACGGCATCCATAGTGTTACGGTTCCAGGCGTCGTACGCGGGTGGTGGGCCATGCACCAAAAGTTCGGCAAACTCCCTTGGAAGGACCTGTTCACCTACGCGATCTCATACGCGGAAACCGGCTACCCGGTCTACGAAGGGATGGTCGAGCTCTGGTCCGGCCAGTTGAACGGCCTAAAGAACGATCCTGAATCTGCCAGGGTCTTTCTTCTGGACGGGAAGGTTCCGACAGTCGGTCAGGTGTTCAAGGATCCCGATCTCGCGAAGGCGTACCGGTTGATCGCGGAAAAGGGCCCGGACGCGTTTTATAAAGGCGAGATTGCGCAGGCGATCCTGAAGGCCTCCCAACGCCTCGGCGGGACGATGACGGCGAAGGACCTCGAATCCTTCCAGCCCGAGTGGGTCACGCCCATTTCGATCGACTATCGCGGCTGGCGCGTTTACGAATTGCCCCCGAACGGACAGGGCATCGCGGCGCTCGAAATGCTCAACTTTATGCAACAGTTCCCGGTTTCCCCTACCGGTCCTTTCGACGTGACCGAAATGCACAAACGGATCGAATCGATGAAGCTTGCTTATAGCGACGTGCACGCGTTTGTCGGCGATCCCCGCACGTATAACCCGCCCATCGCGCAGCTTCTCTCCGCCGATTACGCGCGCAAGCGCGCCGCTCTGATCGATCCCAAGAAGGCCAACTGCGACGTCGTGCCGGGCGATCCGCTCGGAAGCAATACCACGTATCTCACCACAATCGACAAGGACGGCAACATCGCGAGTTGGATACAGAGCCTGTATGGAACTTTCGGCGCGCACATCACACCCGAGGGGACGGGTTTCGTGCTGCAGAATCGCGGCGCCGGCTTCACGCTCGATCCGAAGAGCCCGAATGTCCTGGCCGGCGGGAAGCGCCCCTTCCATACCATCATCCCCGCGTTCATGGAGAAAGGCGACCAGCACATGGGCTTCGGCATCATGGGAGGCTCCGTCCAGCCTCTGGCTCACGCCGAGTTTGTTTCCAATTACGTCGATTACGGGAAGAGCCTGCAGGAAGCGCTGGAAGCTCCGCGATTTTCGAAGAATAACGCCGCCGGTTGCGACGTGTCGGTGGAGGCCCGCATGCCGCCGGCGCTGCTCGAGCAGCTCAGGGCGCTCGGCCACCTGATTCAGGTCCGCAAGGAGTATCTGGAGTCGATGGGCCGTGGCCAGGCCATACTGCACGATTCCAAGACCGGCGTGAACTTCGCGGCCTCGGACCCGCGGGCGGATGGGGCGGCGATTCCAGAACCGCTCTCGATCAAGTAAGACCTGCGATTTGACGCGGCGGCCGGAATTCTCTTACACTAAGAAAACTCGTCACAACCGGCAACGGTTGGCGCGAACCTCGCCCGAGTTCACGCCTTGTCCTTCCCGGTCCGAACCAGCCTAGTCTGAACCAGCTTGTTCTTAAG
>JASHRP010000591.1 GCA_030037375.1 Bryobacteraceae bacterium
TTCTACTGCGTACGCTCTCGTTTTGTGATTTTGGCCTTTAATTCCTTGTGGTCCGGCTTTAGCAAGATCAAGTCACCCCCATCAACTACAGCTTGAACAGGGTCGCCGACGATCAGCCCTTGTCCCATATCACCAGTGAAACGGCGGACCCGCTCCCCTCTGGCCGTGATGACCAAATCCCCGATTTGAACGGTGAAAACCGCCCATCGGAATGTAGTGCCTTCCCCAAGCCTTTCATCGACCGTCACGCTAAGGAGCTTGCCAGTTTGAAAATCACGCTTCGTTGCGCCAAAGCAGATCGTCGCGCACAGGAATGCCAAGGCAGCTAAGGCCAAAACTTTGCGCATGGGACCCATTAGGAGAGATTCTACACCCCCTTGCCAGGCCCCAGATTTTCGGCCCGTGGGCGGGCGTGGCTTTCCGCCCTGCCATACTTGTGCTGATCCAAACTGACGCAAACGGAACGCATACCGCGCACGTCACCCTCCCGCTTGATATTGTGATACAAGCACATCGCCCAATCGGGCACAATCTATGAAGCGGCTCCTTACCGCGAATACACTTCTGGTACTGACGGTGTCGCTCTTTGAAGCAAGAGCCGTGGGGCAGACGCCGGTCCAATATCGAGAAATGCTGAGTACTTACTGCACCGGCTGCCACAACAGCCGTGCTAAAGTCGGCGGGCTCGCGCTGGACGGCCTGGACCTGAGCGCCGCCACGGATAACGCTGAGACCTGGGAGAAGGTGCTGCGCAAATTGCGTGGGCGTTTGATGCCGCCGCCGGGCAGTCCGCAACCGAAGCAGCAGGAAGTGGATTCATTTAGCGCATGGCTGGAGAACACTCTTGACGCCTCTGCCAAGGGACCGAAGGCTGGCCACGTTCCGATTCAGCGTCTGAACCGCACCGAGTACGCGGCATCCGTCAAAGCGCTCACCGGCGTGGAATTGAAAGCGACAGACGTGCTGCCGCAGGACGGCCAAGTGGACGGTTTTGACAATATCGCGGCTGCTTTGACTGTGTCTCCCGCGTTCTTGAGCCAGTACATCGCGGCTGCCCGGCAGGTGGCGAAGCTCGCCATCGGCAACCCCAATCCTCGTGTTGGAAGTACGAAGTACGCCATCGCCGCCAATTCGAACCCCGACCTCCCGCTTCCCCTGGGCACGCGCGGCGGTATCCGATTCAATCACAACTTCCCCGCGGACGGCGAGTATCGCATCACCATCAATGACCTCGGGGTCGGCATATACGCCTCTGCTCTCGAAAATCAAAGCACGCTGGTGATCATGATCGACGGCAAGATTGTGTTCCGGAACACGATCGGCGGCCCGGAGGACTGGCCGCTCCACGCCAAAGGGCCAAAAGGCCGGGCGAAGATCATGGAGCGGTTCCAGAAGATTCCTGTGCAGGTGGAAGCCGGCGTCCATGACGTCGTCGTGGCTTTCATCGACCGTTCCCATGTGGAGTCACCTCACAACATCGCGGACCCATTCTTCGACGCCCTGACCATCGTTTGTTCCTGCGCGCCGCCGGGC
This sequence comes from Bryobacteraceae bacterium, assembly GCA_030037375.1. Taxonomy (GTDB): domain Bacteria; phylum Acidobacteriota; class Terriglobia; order Bryobacterales; family Bryobacteraceae; genus Palsa-187. The sequence continues at coordinate 1,534 of JASHRP010000591.1, forward strand.
CGGCGGAACAAGCTGGTCGACGGCGTGGTGGTCGCCGGACCCTTTAATCCCACGGGCGTTTCCAGAACTCCAACTCGCGATCTCATCTTTGTTTGCGATCCCAAGACGAAAGGTGAGCCTCCCTGCGCCCGGCAGATCGCGGAAAACTTTGCGCATCGGGCTTTCCGTAGACCAGTTACCGGCGATGAGATTACCCGCTTGATGCGATTCTATGAGGCTGGCCGAAAGGACGGCGGGAGTTTCGACCAAGGAATCGAGCAGGTGGTGGCCGCGGTATTGAGCAGCCCCAACTTCCTGTATCGCGGGATTTGGGGCGCTCCAGCGAGGCCCGGCGCGGCGCCAACCACAGAGGCAAGCGCTGACCTTGCTCTCACCGATCTGGAGTTGGCCACGCGTCTCTCCTTCTTCCTCTGGAATACAGGCCCCGACGAAGAACTGCTGAAGCTCGCCGAGGCAGGCGGATTAACGAAGCCGGGTGCGATGGAAAAGCAGGTAAGGCGAATGATGGCCGACCCCAAGGCATCCAGCCTGGTCACCAATTTCGCGATGAAGTGGCTCAATCTCGACAGCCTGGATTCCGTGAAGCCCGACCCGGTCTTATTCCCCGGATTCACGGATCAACTGCGGCGTGATTTTTCGAAAGAAGCGGAGCTGTTCGTCAGTAGCATCCTCTTAGAGGACCGCAATATTGTGGATCTCTTGACCGCCGACCAGACGTTCTTGAATGAAGAGCTCGCGCGCCATTACGGTATTCCGGGAGTCTTGGGGCCGCAGTTCCGCAGAGTCACAGTGACGGAAAAACAACGATTCGGTCTGTTGGGTAAGGCTGCGGTCTTGATGCGAACTTCCTACGCCGATCGCACTTCGCCGGTGCTGCGTGGCGCATGGGTGCTTGATAAACTTCTCGGCACACCGCCGACCCCGCCTCCACCGGATACCGCCACCGATCTCTCTCAAAAAGCAGGCGAGCAGCCGAAGACCGTTCGCGCACGGCTCGAACAGCATCGGAACAAGGCGAGCTGCAACATGTGCCATGGCGTGATCGATCCGATGGGATTGCCTCTTGAGAACTTCGACGCAGTCGGGGCCTGGCGGACCGTCGACAGCCAGGCGAAGGCTCCGATCGATGCCAGCACAGTACTGCCGAATGGACTCGCGATCAACGGCGTGGTCGAGCTAAGGGAGCAACTGGCCGAGCGTCCCGCCACCTTTGTCACGGCTGTGACAGAGAGGTTGGTGATGTACGCGATCAATCGAAAACTCGAATACTTCGATATGCCGCAGGTTCGTTCCATCGTGCGGGCAGCGGCAAAAGAGAACTATAAGTTGTCTTCGATTGTTTTGGGAATCGTCAATAGCGACGCCTTCCGGCGGCAGGCTCCCGAACCCGCCGCGAACGTGGCGTCTACGAAATGAGCGCAAAATGTTTATCACCAAGAAGCACATTAATCGCAGGGCCGTGCTAAAAGCCGCGGGAGTGACTTTGGGTTTGCCATTCCTCGACGCGATGGTGCCTGCCGGCACCGCTCTGGCTCAGACCGCCGCAGTCCCCAAGATGCGCATGGGCTTCTTCTACATGCCCCACGGCGCGATCATGTACAACACGTCGCATGGCCCGGCCATGGATAAGTGGACTCCAAGCGGCTCGGGCGCCGATTTCAAACTCAGCCCGATTCTCTCATCGCTAGAGCCGCATAAGAAGTACGTATCTTCGTTTGGAAATCTCGAAAACGCCGCTACCGCCGGATCGGTTCACAGCTTCACGCCTTCAACGTGGCTGAGTTGTACCCGTCCCGACACAGGGCGTGCCAAGGCCCACATGGCCGTGACTCTCGATCAGGTGATGGCGAAGATCATCAGCCAGGACACGCCGCTTCCCTCGCTCGAGGTTTCTTCGGAGACGATCGTTCAAACATCGGCGGGGAATAACAGCATTTATACGACTTTGTCGTTTCGCGACGCTGATTCACCACTCCCGATGGAAACCAATCCGCGCAAAGTTTTTTTGCAGCTTTTTGGAGAAGGTGACACCCCTCAAGAGCGCGCAGCAATCGCTGAACAAACCGACAGCATCCTGGATCTAATCCTGGAAGATACAAAGAAGCTCCAGGGCCGGCTGGGAAGCGGCGATCGCGCGGTCCTCGACGGATATCTCGATAGTGTGCGCGAGATCGAGCGCCGCGCGCAGATGGCGGGGGCAAAAGATCTTTCCGCGTTTGGAATACCCGAAGCTCCCGTCGGGGAGCAGGAAGATTTCGCCGAACAGGTAAAGTTGATGTTCGACCTGATCGCGCTGGCGTATCAGGCCGACCTGACACGCGTGGTCGCGTACGTCACGGCTGCGGAAGGTACGAACCGTACCTACAACCACATTGGAATTCCTGACGCCTTCCATCCCATGTCACACCATGCGAACGATCTGGAGAGACTCAACAAGCTGGCCAAGATCCAGGCGTGGCATGTGGAGAAGTTCGCTGAGTTTCTGGCCAAGATGGCGGCGACACCGGACGGCCAGGGGACCCTGCTCGACCACTCGATCTTCATCTTCGGATCGAATATGAGCAACAGCGACAAGCACGACAATTATCCGGAGCCGAACATTCTGGTTGGCGGCGGCAACGGCAAGATGAAGCTCGGCGGTCAGCATGTGGCGCTGCCGGAGAGAACGCCGATCGCGAATCTGCACTTGACGCTGCTGCAGAAGGTGGGGATGGAGCGCGATCATTTTGGCGATAGCACGGGCACGATTTCGGAGATCTAGCGGCCGTGGATCGCAGAGACCTTCTGAAGTGCGCCGGAGCGGGAGTACTCACTGCATGGGCGTCTCGCAACCTTCGAGCCCAACAGCTATCGCCGTCCGTCATCGAGGGCAGCGGTTCCAATGTAGTCGCCTTCAATACAGG
>JASHRP010000592.1 GCA_030037375.1 Bryobacteraceae bacterium
GCGTCAGCGCGCGCTTTTTCCGTAGCCTGCTAGGCGCTTGGAGGTATGAATTACCACGGCGATCCCTTTGGTCCGCGGATCGGACTTGAGCGCGCTCAAGACTTCATCCCCGGTCATTCCAGGCATCGACAGATCTAGAAAGATGAGAGATGGTTGATCTGTCAGAGCCTTGGCGATTCCATCCGGGCCGTTCGCGGCTTCGACAATTTCGAAGGGAGCGGCCCGCAACCGGTGCCTTAATACATAACGGTCCTTTTCATCATCGTCGATGATCAAGATTCGCGGCTCGTGGCCAGCGGCAAAGCGTCGTATCGCCCCCAGCAGCGCCTCGCTGCGGACCGGCTTTACCAGGTATTCGTCCGCGCCGAGATGAAACGCTTTGCCCGGATCTTCCACCGTCGAAACAACGATCACAGGAATGTTTGAGGTTTCGTCGTTACCTTTCAGTGATGCCAACAGGTTCCAAGAGTCCTCGCCGTTCAACAGGCTGTCAAGGACGATCAACGCCGGCCGCTCCACTTGCAGCCTTTGACCGGCTTCCCTCGTACTGACCGCGTGGACCATCCGGAATCCGCTGCCTCGCAGCCACTTTGAGTACATGAGCGCCGTGTCCGCCCGGTTTTCGACAATCAGAATCGGCACTCCCGATTCTGGCGTCTCCAAGGAAAGAGATGCGGAAGCCGGCTCTTCCCACAGGAGAGGAAGACTCAACGTGAACGTCGAGCCGCATCCTAATTCGCTCTCGACCGATATTGTCCCGTGCAGCAACTGCGCCAGCTTCTTGGACAACGGCAGCCCCAGCCCGGTGCCTTCGAACTTGCGCTGCAAGGGGCTGTCGACCTGGGTGAAGTCGTGAAAGATGCGTTCTTGATCTTCCTTCGCGATTCCAATCCCGGTATCGGCAACGGCGATGATCAGCCTGTCCTCTTGCTGACGCGCGCTAACTCGAACCTCCCCGCGCTCAGTGAATTTGAGCGCGTTCGATACAAAGTTACGCAGAATCTGGGAGACCTTGCCCTCGTCGGCATAGATCAAGGGAAGCGTCTCGTCTATGTCGAAGACCAAACTGACCGACTTACTCAGAAACAGCGGACGCAGCATTCCGCGCAGAGTTCCGAACAGGTTCCCAAGTTCGAAGAAACCCGGCCGAACCTCTACCTTGCCGGCTTCCACTTTAGCCAGGTCGAGAAGATCGTTGACCAGCTCATACAAATCGTTCGCCGCCTTGCGAATGAACCCAACCTGCTGTGTCTGTTCCGAGTTCAACGGCCCATCTGAATGCCCGAGCAACAAATCGCTAAGAGCCAGGATCGAGTTTAAGGGCGATCGGAACTCATGGCTCATGTTCGACAGGAACTTGGTCTTTAGAGCGTCGGCGCGGCGGAGGTGATCGGCCTTCTCATCGAGCTCGGCATACAGCGCGACCACGCCGCGATTGGTGTCTTCCAGTTCTTGATTGAGATCCCTCAACTCGTCCTGGCGCCTTCGAAGCTCCTCCAGGGTGCGCAGCAACTCTTGATTTTGGAGCTCCAGCTCCCCCAATGCGTCTTGAGGTTTCTCTCGATTGATTTGATCGATTAGCCCGGCAATGTCCTTGGGCGATAGAAATGGCGCTCGTCGGGGAAAGACCTTCTTCAGCGTGACTACGGTTTCACGCTTCGGTTCCGATTTCAATTCGACTGGTCCACCAGGCGTCGAGCGCCAATAATGCCCAGCCCCATGCCCGTTCGTGACGTGTATCTGCCTTCCAGAATCTCCGGAACGTTCGGGATCCCTGGGCCGTGATCCGTGACCTTGATGATCAATAGCTGAGGCGCGGTCGCGCCCTCCAGCGAAAACTCCACCTTGCCTCCGCCGGCATAGCGGTACGCGTTTCGCGAGATCTCCGAAACGGCCGTCGCGATTCGGGTTTGATCCTGTGTATCGAAACCCAGCGCACGGGCAATTGACGCGAACGTTGCCGCGCCGCGACCGTGTCGTTTTCGTACCGGATAATCACCGATAGCAGTGGGATCGTCACAGGGGCCTTATTTGACTATAACCAGCGTAGCGTCATCAGTATGGCGGCAGTGATCTCGCATGAGCACGCCGGCGATAACGCCTGGGTCGCGCGACAGGAGTCCGGGGTACTCACCTATGTCCCAGCGTCCCCTCACCCCATCCGAATGAAGCACCAACACGGCTCCCTCCGGCCAAGGGTAGCTAAAGTCGCGGACAACTCGGGCCGCGACCCCGGCAGTGCCATTGACCGAAACCATATGTCTCGCCGGCAATCCCGGTTCTACGATTCGCCCCGAGATGTTGCCCAGGCCGCAAAAGGTAACCACACGTCTTGCATCATCGAACTCGGCGACGCCCACCGCGGCACCTCTCGTGTGCCGCATCGCGAGGTCCATGTCGATCAGCATCTCCTTCGGTCCCAGGTTCTCTCGTCTGTGCATGGCGTCAACGGCGGCGCGAGCCGCGGTAAAGGCATGCAGCCCGTGGCCGAGACCGTCCGCGAGAACGATTGAGCCGCCCCCCCGCCGGTTTATTGCATCCCATTGATCTCCACAGACTTCCTCCCCTGGTTTGGGGAGTTGAACGCCCTGAATGCGGACTTTGCACTCCATGGGCAGGCCGGCGCGCGTCATTTGCGCAAAAAGCACGGTGCCGGCATTCCGTCTGGAATAAAGATCGAAACGGGAAGCTAACCGGCGGATTGCCCCCAAACCCGTTCCCGGCGTCCCTGCGGTACTAAAGCCGTCCACAAGGGAAGCTGCTTCGCTCATTCCAGGACCGCGATCGAGGGCCAAGATATCGACCGAAGATTGTCCGTTCTGCCGCGAGATTCCAAGCAACAGCTCGCCCCCGCCCGCATGTTTAAGAACATTGGTCGTGGCTTCGGTCGCGACGATAGCTACACGTTCCGACGCAACCTCATCGAAGCCGTTTGCCGAAGCCAGCCCTTTCGCCCGTCTTCGAGCCTCGGCCGTCTGGCTTGAATCTCCGATCTCCAACCGCTGAAATACCATCTAGGCGTTCTTCCATCGGATAATTGACACTTTTGTTCCCTGACCCACAGCCGATTGAATCTCAAACTCATGGGAGAGCCTCTTCGCTCCTCCAAGGCCCAGGCCCATACCTTGGCCCGATGTAAAACCATCCTTGAGCGCCATCTCGATATCGGGTATGCCGGGTCCTTCGTCCTCAAAGGTCAGACGCAGACCGACGCGCGCGCCGTTCTGGACCACCTCAAGGCAGGCCACCCCGCCACCGCCATAGTCGAGCAGGTTACGCGCCAATTCACTCGAAGCCGTTACTACCTTGGTTTGATCGACTATCGAAAAACCGAGAAGGAGGGCGCACTTCCTGACCAGTTGCCGAACGGCAACAACATCTTCCGAGCCCGAGACCTTAATCGTTTGCGACGACTGGACCTGCATCCGGCCGGACATCTCCTTGCAGAGCCGCGCGAAGAACCGCCATCCCCTTCTCCACATCCAGGGCAGTTCGAATCCCCTGCATCGTCATTCCTAATTCGACCAGGGTT
>JASHRP010000593.1 GCA_030037375.1 Bryobacteraceae bacterium
ATCAGCCCGCCAACGAGTTGTTGCTTGAGCTCCTTCATCGCACCAGACCAACTACACTACGCCGTCCGCTTCGAATGCACTTGAGAGGCCAACCAAATCGCGGCTCTTTCTATTGATTTTACTAGAGTTAGACGACGCTCGGCGGCTGTGTCTATGGTTTCTGGAAGCTCGTCTACAAGTCGGCGTATCCGATCGACGCGAAAACCATCCCGCTCGCTGAGAGAATTCCTCCCTTTCCAGCACCGTTTTGGATGAAATGACGCGCCTCCTCCTAATGCGTTTGGTTATGCTCGCCGCCGTGATCGTGACCAGCGTGCTGCTCCCGCTGGCTCAGGCCGATGATGATACGGGATGTATCCCCAACAATCCCTGTTACACTGCGGCAAGTATAGCCAACTCCGCCGCGAACGTCGCTGGACTCTACTCGCCCAATTCCTTTATCTCGATTTATGGGACCAACCTCGCCAACGTCACCAAGCCGATCGGCCTCAGCGACATCGGTTCCGGCATGCTTCCCGTTAGCCTTCAGGGAACTGGCGTCGGTGTGCTGATCGGCGGCATCTCCGGCTATATCTACTATGTCTCACCGAACCAGGTGAACGTGCTGATCCCCGAAAATTTCACCCCCGGCCCGGTCACTGTCGAGTTAGAAAATCGCGGAATTTATGGGCCTCCGGTTCAAATCACGCTCTCGGCAACCGCGCCGGCGTTGTTCCAGTTGGACGCGACGAACGCTCTCGCCACCCACGGCAACGGCCCGGTGGTGACCCCGCAATCTCCGGCCGTTCCTGGCGAAATCGTGGTTCTTTACGGGACCGGTTTAGGCGTGACCTCGCCCGAAACGATCTGCGGAACTCTGCCCGAATCGGCCTGGCCAATCGCCGATTTCGCCGATTTTCAAGTGCAGTTGAACGGCGTCGCCGTCGATCCGGGCTCGATCCAATACGCCGGAGACACGCCCGGATTCGCTGGACTTTTTCAAGTCAACTTGCAATTGCCGGCGGACTGTCCGCCCAATCCCCAGATCCAAATCGGATTCGCCGGCAACCTTAGCCCAGCGGGCCGGTATCTTCCGGTGCAGCCGTCATCATAATTCGTGGCCGCATCGAGCGAGTTCTAGGCTACACTACAAGCTAAGGGAGAAGTGTTCATGCTCTTGCGCTCAACTCTGCTGGCGTTTGCAATCGTGGTCAGCGTGTCCGCGCAGGAGGCGCCTGACCAGTCCTCGCCCGGTCCAAACCTCGTCCCCAATCCGAAGACAACCGCAGCCCCGGAAACTAAAGCCCCCGAAACCAAAGCCGCGGAAGCCCAGCCCGCCGGCGCCAAACCTGAAGCCAAGAAATTCGAAGTCGAGCCCAACACCCACATTCCTCTCAGCATGATCAACAGCGTAAGCACCAAAACGGCGACGCCGGGCGATCGAGTCTATCTAGAAACCGTCTTTCCGATCATGGTGAACGGGCGCATCGTCATCCCGCCGGGCAGTTACGTCGCCGGAACCATCACCAAAGTGGAGCGTCCCGGGAAAGTCAAGGGCCGCGGCCAATTTTACCTCCGCTTCGATTCCCTGACCCTGCCGAACGGCGTGACGCGCGACTTCCGCGCCCGCGTTTCCCAGCTCGATGGCCGCGCCAGCGAAGAACTTGACCGCAACGAAGGCTCCATCAAGAGTGAAGGGAACAAATCCGGAGACGCGCGAACCGTGGTCGAAACCACCGTCGCCGGCGCGAGCGTAGGAGCTTTGGCCGGCAGCGCCGCCGGAGCTACAGGGATGGGCGCGGGAATCGGCGCAGCGGCCGGCGCCGCCGCGGGCTTGGCGACCGTCCTGTTCACTCGCGGACCGGATGCCGTGCTCGCCAAAGGCACCACCATCGAAATGGTGCTGGATCGCACGGTCGATTTCGACGAAACCGACCTCAATTTCTCTAACGTCCCTCCACGCAACAACATCGGGGAGGGTAGCGGCCCGCTGCCCAGCCAGAAAAACTCCGCCGCATACCCCAAACGTTGGCCGTTGTAAGCCTTTTTTCCAAGGTTTGTTACGCGATCTAACTTAGGGGCGATTTGCGCCCTCTTTGTTATCGTGGAATTGTGGATGGAGTAACCGCGTTGAATTATCCGCGCACCTCCGGAACCGTAAGGGGTTTTCGGCTCTTTGGGGTCCCGGTACGATTGCACTTCACATTCCTGATATTGTTGATTTTCCTGCTGGTCACCGTCTTCGGCAGCAGCCATCAATCCGGCGGCAACTACGCGATGTTTCTGCTGGGCCTGTTCGTCAGCGTGCTGCTGCATGAAATGGCGCACGCCTTCGTCGGCTCGCGGTTCGGGGTGAGGACTACCGAAATCGTGATGTTCCCGATCGGCGGCCTGTCGCGCATGGAGCGGCCGATGCGTCCCACTGAGGAGCTGTTAACATCCCTCGCCGGACCGTTTGTCAATCTCCTGATCTCCGCCGGTTTGCTCGGCTACCTATATTCTTCCCACCAGCCGATGCCGCGCAGCCTTTCGGACCTGCTTCGACCCACGGAGCTCGGCGCGTTGCCGCTGCTCGCGGGAGGCAATCTGCTGCTGGCTCTGTTCAATCTGTTGCCCGCGTTTCCCATGGACGGAGGCCGCGCGCTACGTGCCTTGTTGGGGTACGTGAAGCCGGATGAAGAAGCGACCCGCATCGCCGCTTGGATGGGCCGAATGCTGGCGATCAGCATGGGACTGTACGGCTTGGTCGCGCAAGATTTCCTGCTGGTGTTCTTCGCGTTCTTCATTTATTTAGGCGCCGCCCAGGAAGGCGCGGCCGCGCTCGGCCGGACGCTCACCAATGGGATCCCGGTCCGCGCCGCGATGATTACTGAGTTCCACACCCTCGGCCACGGCGACACCATCCGTGATGCCGCCAATCTGCTTCTATCCACCTCGCAACAGGACTTTCCGGTAAGGCATGGCGATCAGGTGGTCGGGCTGCTGGGCCGCAATCTGTTGCTCAAAGCTCTGGCTGCCGAAGGCCCGGACGCCTACGTCGCGGGCGTTATGGAACGCGATTTCTTGCTGATCGGCCCGGACGCCGATCTGTCCGGGATTCTGCCTTTGATGGCTCAGGCCGGCCGCTGCGCGCTCGTGATGGATGGCCCGCGCCTCGCCGGACTGCTCACCACGGACAACCTCTCGGAGTTCCTCCTGCTGCGCCGATTCGGCATGGAGCCGGTGGTTTAGGGCTTGCCGCTTTTCGCTCTGTAATCTCCGCGGCTGAAGTATTTCTCCAGCCAGCAATACAAGGTGATGAACAGGTAGCGGCTGCCCATCTCCTTGATCTTCAGTTTCGATTCTCCGCTGGTCCGGTTGCGCCAGGTCACCGGAATCACCGTCCACGAATATCCGCGCACGATGGTCTTGAGCGGCAGTTCCACGGTCAGGTTGAAGTGCGGCGAAAGAAACGGCCGGCAGCCGTCAATAACCGTTCTCCGATACGCTTTAAACGCGTTGGTGAAGTCGTTCATCGGGACGCCGAACAGAACCCGCAGAAACAAGTTCGCCATGCGATTCAGCGCGAGCTTGAGCGCGGGGTAATCGACCACCCCTCCTCCGCGCACGAACCGCGACCCGAACACCGCGTCCCAGCCTTCGTTCAGCTTCTCCCAATAGCGCACGGCGTCGCGAGGGTCGTCCGATTCGTCCGCCATCATCACCACCACCGCGTCCCCGCTCGAATGCTCGAAGCCGAACGCGACCGCGCGCCCGAATCCCGGCTCGGCGCAGGTCTGCAGGGGCTGGCACTCCGGGATGCGCGCGCGAAGCTCCTGAAGCGCGCTCCAGGTGGAATCCGTGCTGTGGTCGTCGACCACCACGATCTCGTGCGCGATCCCATGCGCCCCGAGCTCGGCATGCAGGTGCTCTACCGTGGCCGCCACGCAGCCTTCCTCGTTGCGGGCCGGAATCACCACCGAAAGGCGAGCCAGCGGTTCACGAGGGATCGGCGGCGGCGATTTCATCCTATGCCTCCGATCGCGACCCTTCGCTCGAGCTCGCCAGCGCTAACTTCGAAGCTCCGTGGCGATCTCCGCGGCCGCCTTGCGAGCCTCTTCCGCCGCGCCTTTGGGGAAGCTGATCGCGCCCACGCGCGGGTGCCCGCCGCCGCCATACCGCTCGCAGATCGAGGCCAGATTGAATGTGACCGGCTTCTTCGCCCACGGATTCGACCCCACCGATACCTTGGTCCGGAAGCTCGCCGTGCTCACCGCGACGGTATAGATCGAATCCGGGAACAGATAGTACGGGATGAATTTGTTGTAGCCCTCCAGCCCATGATCCACCAGGTCGAAGTAAACCACTCCATCCCGGCACTGCGCCTGCTTCCGAATGATGTCGATGGAGCGAAGATGGCGCTCATGCAGCGGCTTGTACACCGCTTGGATTTGCGGATCCTCGCAGATCTCCTCCAGCTTGCGGCTGCGCATCATGCGGATGATGTCCTGCACCGTCTCCGATCCCTGCACCCCTTCGATCACCAGTGTCAGCCGTGCGGCCGGCGCGACCAGGTTGACGGCTTCCTCGGCCGAGGCGTATTGCGCGCCATCCACGATATCGGCCCATTTGACCAGTTCGGCCAAATCCGCCGCCTCGAAGCCGAAGCGTTCCCGCGCAACCGTGGCGATGTACATGGTGCAAGACTTGAACGACGGATCATACATCTTCCGCCCGCTCGTATCCCGGCGGAAATGCTCCGCGTCCTCCGGCGTGAGAAACGCGCTCTGGTGATGGTCGAACCACCACGTCAGCCGCGGGTCGGTCGAGTATTTGAAGTCGACGATGGCGTTGACGTCGCCGTCAAAATCGCCAGGCTCAAACAGTTGCGAAGCCTTGTGCGCGAGCCCGGTATATTCGAAGTTCGCGGCCGGGTAGAACTTGGCTTCCAGGAACCGGGTGAAGAACGCGGCCGACGCGGCTCCGTCGAAGCAGTGGTCGTGATAGAGAATTCTCACCCTCATGTGCGAAATTTATCCGGGAAAACTTGCTAGTGTCTCGCAAACGGGGACCGTTACGCAAGTGGGTTTCTTAGGCTAAGGTTAAAGCTGAGCTACAAGGCAATCTAAAACTTGCGCATCCTATCCGCCGCGGGTAGAATCAATGAGTTTGCAGGACTAAATCTGGAGGGTGCATGTCCGTTGAGCAAAAGGTCAAGCAGATCATCGTCGAGCAGCTCGGCGTGGACGAGGCCCAAGTCGACCCCACCGCTAGTTTCGTCGATGACCTCGGAGCCGATTCCCTCGACATCGTCGAGCTGGTGATGGCGTTCGAGGAAGCATTCGACCTCGACATTCCCGACGAGGACGCGGAGAAAATCGTCACAGTGAAGAACGCGATCGACTACATCGAGTCGAAAAAAAAATAATCCGGGAATCACGGAGTCCGCATATTGCAACGTAGAGTCGTAGTGACCGGAGTCGGACTATTGACTTCGGTCGGCACGGGCACGGAGGCCACGTGGGAATCGATCAAGGCGGGGAAGGGCGGCATCGGCCCGATCGCCGCCTTTGACGCCAGCCAATTCAATTGCCGCCTAGCTGGCGAGGTCAAGGGCTTCGATCCGGCCGGCTACATCGAAAAAAAAGAGATCAAAAAGATGGGGCGGTTCATCCAATTCGCGATCGCCGCATCGGAATTCGCCGTCGCCAGCGCGGGATTGAAGGTCGATCCGGAGGAAGCCGAGCGCGTCGGCGTCTACATCGGCAGTGGCATCGGCGGATTCGAAGTGATCGAGCGCGAACACAAGAAATTGCTCGAAGGCGGCCCCGGCCGCATCTCGCCGTTTTTCATTCCCGCGACCATCGTCAACCTCGCTTCGGGCTGGGTCTCGATTCGCACCGGCGCGAAGGGTCCGAACTCCGCCACCGCGACCGCTTGCACCACCAGCGCGCATAGCGTTGGCGATTCCTTTCGCCTGATCCAGCGCGGTGACGCCGACGTGATGATCTGCGGCGGAACGGAAGCCGCCGTCACGCCCATGAGCATCGGCGGATTCGGAGCCATGCGCGCTCTCTCGCAACGCAATCACGAGCCCGAGCGAGCCTCCCGTCCCTGGGACGCGGACCGCGACGGCTTCGTGGTCGGCGAAGGCGCGGGGATCTTGATCCTCGAAGAGCTGGAACACGCCCGCAAACGCGGCGCAACGATTCTTTCGGAGATCGTCGGCTACGGCATGAGCGGCGACGCGTTTCACATCACCTCGCCGCCGGAAGACGGCGACGGAGCCTATCGCGTCATGAAGACCGCTTTGAAAGACGCGGGCATTGAGCCGAGCAAAATCGATTACATCAACGCCCACGGCACCTCCACGCCTTTAGGCGATCGCGTGGAGACCATCGCCATTAAGCGCGCATTCGGCGAACATGCGGGGAAGGTCGCCGTCAGCTCGACCAAATCGATGACCGGCCATCTGCTCGGCGGCGCAGGCGGAGTGGAAGCGGGAATTTGCGTGATGGCCATTCGCGATCAGATCGCGCCTCCCACCATCAACTACGACGTCCCCGATCCCGAGTGCGATCTCGATTACGTTCCGAACAGGGCCCGGCCCATGCGCATCGATTACGCCTTGACCAATTCCTTCGGCTTCGGCGGTCCCAACGGTTGCCTCATCTTCAAGCGTTTCGAGAATAATTAGGACAAGAACATACCTGCCGCACCTGACAAAGCCGGAGATCTGCCTAATCACGAGAGCTGGCCGCCCTGCTTCATCTAGACTGCTTAAAGATGGCTTCCGTACGCGTGAAGGGAGAATACCGATGAGTGCCGCCTACTTGGTTTTCATACGCGAGCAAACGCTCGATGCTGGCGAGTTGGAGATCTACTGGAGCAAAATCCGGGCGACCTTCGCCGGGCATGAGGTTAAGGTGCTAGCGTCCTATGGACGTCACGAAGACTTGGAGGGATCGCCCACCGAGGGAACAGTCATTGCCGAATTTCCCGGTATGGAAGCAGCCAAAGCCTGGTACGAAAGCCCTGCTTATCGTGACGTCCGCGAACACAGATTTAGAGGCGCGATTTATCGGGGGCTGCTGGTCGCAGGCGTGTAAGCCTGGTATCGGATGGTGCGCCAATACGTTGACCGCCATAATTAGAGAGTGAAGATTCTCGCCGCGATCAAACAGGTACCGGTGCGCGATTCCCCTCTGCGCGTGGACGCCTCCGGCAATTGGATCGAAGAGGGCGATCTCAACTTCGAGATCAATGAGCCCGATGCCTACGCCCTTGAAGAGGCGCTTCAGCTAAAGGAGAAGCACGGCGGCGAAGTGGTCGCCATCTGCGCCGGCCCCGCTCGCGCGCGCCAGACCATCCTCGAAGCCCTCGCTAAAGGCGCGGACCGCGCGATTCACATCGAAACCGAAAACCTCGCCGCATTCGGCACCCTCGGCATCGCGCGGCTGCTTGCCGCGGAGGCGCAAGCCGAGAAGCCCGATCTGATCCTCACCGGTCTTCAATCCGACGACCTAGGCTACGGCCAAACGGGCGTCGTGCTCGCGGAGCTCATGGGCCTGCCGCATTCGACGATCATCATGCAGGCGGAGATCACGGGCTCATCCATTGATCAATTGGCGGTTCGCGTGAAGCGCGAGCTCGAAGACGGATGGTTTCAGCACATCACGATGCCGCTTCCCGCCATCCTCGCGATTCAAAGCGGCATAAACAAACTGCGCTACGCCACGCTCAAAGGGATCAAGCAGGCCAAGACGAAAGAAATCCGCCGCGTCCCCGCCAGCGCGCCCGGCGAAGCGGCCGTGAAGATCGACAAAATCTATGCGCCAGAAAAAGCCAAGCAAGCGCAGATCTTCGAAGGTGACCCCAAAGCCGCGGCGGAGAAGCTGGTCGAAAAACTGAAATTTGAGGCGCGCGTTTTGTGAGTATACTCGCGTTTCTTGAACACCAATCCGGCAAGATGCATCGCATGGCCTGGGAGACCCTCGCGGCGGCGCAGCAAGTCTCCGCCGCTCTCGGCGTCGAGGTCAACGCCGCAATTTTAGGGCAGGGAATCGGCGCGCTCGCCCAGGAAGCCGCGGCCAAGAACGCCGCCCGCGTCTACGCCGTCGAGCACGCGCTGCTCGAAAACTACACCGCCGACGCCTATACCGCTGCCGCCGAGGCCGTCGTTCGCAAAATCAATCCCAGCCTCGTGCTGTTCCCGCACACCTATCAGACTCGCGATTACGCCCCGAAGCTCGCAACCCGCTTTGAGCGAGCCTTGATCAGCGATGCCATCGCCGCCCGCGTCGAATCCGGCTCGGTCGTATTCGTGCGCCAATTCTTTCAGGGCAAGCTCAATGGCGACGTCCGCGCCACCGGTCCAGCCCCGCATTTCGCGTCTCTTCAAGCCGGAGCCTGGCGAGCCGACGCGCTCGAATCCGGCTCAGCGGCGTTTGAAACATTTACGCCCGATCTTGATTCTGCGAAAATCCGTCAAACTCCCGAGCCTCCCTTCCGAGAAGCCGAACGCGCCGTCGATCTCACCGCGGCCGAGATCATCGTCTCCGTCGGCCGAGGCATCGGCGAGAAGGACAAAATCGCCGTCGTCGAGGATCTGGCAAAGGCGCTGGGAGCCGAGCTCGCCGCCTCCCGTCCCATCTGCGATGCCGGCTGGCTTCCCATGGAGCGCCAAGTCGGCAGCTCCGGCCAGACCGTCTCGCCGAAGGTCTACATTGCCGTCGGCATCTCAGGGGCGATCCAGCACCTGGTTGGCATGAAAGGCTCGAAGACCATCGTCGCCATCAACAAAGATCCCAACGCCCCGATCTTCGAGGTCGCGGATTACGGAATCGCCGGCGATCTGTTCGAAGTCGTTCCGGCCCTCGCCGAAGCCGTCCGCAAAGCCAAGTCGTAGCTTCATTCGCGTTCATTCGCGGCTAAAATTAAAAAGAGATTACTGCTTCAGGAGTCCTTTTGAGAACCTTCCTATTCCTTTGCGCCACTGCTGTCTTTGGGCTTCAAGCCACCCTCGCTCTGGTGGTTCTCGACCCCGCCAAGCTTTCCAAAACGAACCTTCCCGATGGATGGCAGCTCAAGGTCAACTCCGGCTCGGCCGGCGTCTCCACCGCCCAGGATGACGGCTCCTCGGTGCTGCACTTCAAAAGTGTGAAATCGTCATTTTCGTTGGAGCGCAGCGTGGATGTAGACTTGGCCAAAATGCCATTCCTGACCTGGCGATGGAAAGTGACCCAGATCCCCAAGGGCGGCGATTTCCGTCACTTCTTCACGGACGACCAGGCAGCGCAGGTGCTGGTGGCCTTCGATGAGCGCCATATTCTTTCCTACATCTGGGACACCACCGCTCCCAAAGGGCTGAGGGAAAGCGCGAGCGCGCCGCTGCTCATTCGCATCGAGGCCATTGTCTGCCGTTCCGGAATGGCGGATGAGAATCGCTGGGTCAACGAAAGCCATGACCTCGCGGCGGACTATCTGAAGGCCTTCGGAAAGGCGGCAACGCGCGTCAAGGGCCTGCGCCTTCAAATCAATTCCCAGCACACCGGCTCCAGCGCGGAAAGCTACTTCGCTGAAGTCGTCTTCCGCAGCGCGGATCAATAAATGATTCTGGTGACCGGAGGGACCGGCTTCATCGGAAGCCATCTGGTTGAGCTCCTATGCGCCCACGGCGAGCAAGTGCGCTGCCTCATCCGGCGGCGCAAGCATTCGTTCGATCCGCCCGGTCAGGTCCAACTCGCCTACGGCGACTTGACCGCAGGCGAGGGCATCGAGGAAGCTCTACAAGGCATCGCGATGACGATTCATCTCGCCGGCGTCACTAAGGCGATTTCGAAGCGCGAGTTTTACTCCGGCAACATCCGCGCCACGGAAAACCTCGCGCGAGCGATCGCGAAGCAAGGCGTGCGCCTGGTTCACGTCAGCTCCCTTTCCGCGGTCGGCCCCAGCGCCTCCGCCGAAGCCCCGGTCTCCGAAGACGCCTATCCTCATCCCGTCGGCGATTACGGCAAGTCCAAGCTCGAAGCCGAGCGCATCGTCCGCAAGCTGGTCCCCGATGCCGTCATCGTTCGGCCGCCGGTGGTCTACGGCCCGCGTGACACGGACGTGTTTCAAATTCTCAAGTCCATCGCTCGGGGATTGATGATTGAGATCGCTGGCGGGGAGCGATGGTTCCAGGCGATCTACGTGAAGGATTTGGCGGAGGGTTTGCTCGCCGCGGCGCGACATCCCAAGGCCGCCGGCCGAATGTATTTCCTCGCCCACCCGCAGCCGGTCTCATGGACTGAGCTCGCGACAACCGCCGCGTGCATCATGCACAAGCGCCTGCGCGCCGTCCGCATTCCCGTGGCGTTTGCCTACGCCGCGGGATTCTTCGCCGAAGCAGGGTCGCGCATCACGGGTGCGCCAAGCATCGTCTCACGCGAAAAAGTCCGCGAGGCGCAATTCCCTTACTGGACCTGCGACACCCGCCGGGCCTCCGAAGAACTCGGATTCAGCGCAAGCACCGCGCTCAGCGCCGGCCTCACCGAGACGCTCGCCTGGTACAAGAAATCCGGATGGCTGACCTACTAGGCGAACGCAGGACCTGGACTGCCGGGTTCTGGGCAGTCGACAAGATCTGCCTCTGGTATCTTTCCGGGACCACCATCTTGCTCGCCGCGTATTGGAGCCAAATCCCGGAAGCGCCGTGGCTGCTCGCCGTGCACATCCTCTGCGCGATCCTCATTGTTCTGGCGTCCCGCAAAAAAGCATCTCCTCACGAGGGCGTCGCAGTATGGTATTTCCGCAACTGGTATCCCCTTCCGCTCGTCTCCTTCTCTTACAAGGAAATGGCCATTCTGATTCCGGCCGTGTGGGGCCGCAGCTTCGACGGCCTCCTTGCTGACCTGGATTTCGCGATCTGGCATGCGAATCCCACCGTCTGGCTGGAACGCATTCTGACTCCGTGGCTCACGCTGCCGCTGCAAATCATCTACACCTTATTTGTTCCAGCCGTTCTATTCGTACCGTGGCTGTTGTGGCGCAAGCGCTGCTATCCCGAGTTTCGCTATTGCGCGTTCCTGATCGCGCTCGGCTACCTTGTCTCATATGTCGGATACCTGATCCTGCCCGCGCGCGGTCCACGCTTTCTGCTCGATCCTCTGCAGCACCGGCCGATCGGCGGCGGATGGCTGGTGGAGGCGCTTCGCTCGACGCTTGATGGGCTGGAGTCCGCGCACTACGATTGCTTCCCCAGCGGCCACACGGAATTGACTATCATCGCCTGGTGGATCAGCCGCTGGATCTCGCCCCGGCTGGGTTACGCGTATTTGGTCTACACTCTCTGCATCATTTTTGCTACAGTTTACCTTCGATACCACTACACCGTCGATTTGTTTGCGGCGGTGGGGGTCGCGGCCGTGTTGCTGGCGAAAGCTCCGGCGATGTATCGGAGACTGTCGGGAGGAGAAGCTTCGATTGGCACTTGAGATCGTGCGGGCTGAGGGCAAGCAGGGGCTCAAGCAGTTTATCGAGTTTCCCTATTCCTTATATCGGGGCGACCCGCATTGGGTCCCACCCTTGCGAATCGCGGTCAAGGAACTCTTGGACCGGGAAAAGCATCCCTTCTACAAGAATGCTGAGGTGGAACTGTTTCTGGCCAAGCGCGACGGCAAAGTGGTTGGCCGGATCATGGCGATCCTGGACCGCAACCACAACAAGTTTCACGAGGAAAGCGCCGGTTTTTTCGGCTTCTACGAGTCTGAGGACGATCCGAAAGTCGCCATCGCTCTGGTCGATGCCGCGCGAAAGTGGGTCTTTGAGCGTGGCGCTACGCTGCTGCGCGGCCCTGTGAACCCATCCACCAATTACGAATGCGGGACGCTCATCGAGGGGTTCGACTCCAGCCCGATGATCATGATGACTTATAACCCGCGCCACTATCCCAAGCTGATGGAGCAGGCGGGCCTGAAGAAGGTCAAGGATCTGAAGGCGTACGTCAATAACGCGGCCGGGACCCAGCTCGAAAAGATCGGCCGCGTTGCCGACCGTAAACTGGCCAAGAGCGGCGTGACCGTCCGCCCCATCAACATGAAGGATTTTGACGGCGAGGTCACGCGAATCTGGGATGTCTACAACGCTGCCTGGCACCGCAATTGGGGATTCGTGCCCATGACTCGCGAGGAATTTTTCGCCATGGGCAAGGAGATGAAACAAATTCTCAAGCCGGACCTCGTGTTAGTGGGCGAAGCCAAAGGCAAGGCGATCGGGTTCGCCCTGGCGCTTCCCGATGTGAATTTCGCCCTCAAACCCGCCGGTGGAAATCTGCTGCCAACGGGACTCCTCAAAATTCTGTATTATCAACGTTTGATTAAAGGTCTACGAGTTCTGGCCTTGGGCGTGGTCGAAGAGTATCGCACCTCCGGCGTGGCTGCTGCATTTTATGCCACTTTGGTGCGGGCCGCGCGGCGGTTGGGCTATGACGGGGACTGCGAAATGTCCTGGATCCTCGAAGACAACGTATTGATGAACCGGTCGCTCGAAGTAATGGGCGCGAAGCATTACAAGACGTACCGAATCTACGAATGTCACTGAACACCAGTCCCGCGGCGGCAGCCGCTCGCGATAAGAAAGCCGCCGCCAACGATATTTTTGAGAAGTGCCGGACCTTCACCCGGCCCGCCGATCTTCAGCACGCCGGCCTCTACATGTATTTCGAGACCTTCGGCGACCGCGAAGGCTGCGAGCCGGGCGAAGTCCGCCTGGGCGGATCGAAGGTGTTGATGTTCGGGTCCAACGATTACCTGGATCTGATCACGGACCCTCGCGTCAAAGAAGCCGCCGGGCAAGCCATTCGCAAATACGGCAGCGGCTGCAGCGGATCGCGGCTGTTGAACGGCACGCTGGACTTGCACGTCAAGGTCGAAGCTGAGCTGGCCGCCTTCGTGCGCAAGGAGTCCGCAATCATTTTCGGCACCGGATTCCAGGCCAATTACGCCGCCCTTTCCGCATTAACAGAGAAGGGCGATGTGATGCTGTGCGATCACAATCTCCACGCGAGCCTCGTGGAAGGCGCGCTGCGCAGCTCCGCGCGCGTCATGCGGTTCCGCCATAACGACCTCGATCATTTCGAGCGCTGCCTTAACAACTGCGGCCCTGACGACAAAGTCCTTGTGGTTTCCGAGGGCGTGTTCAGCATGGAGGGCGACCTCGCCGATCTGCGCGGACTGGTGACTCTCGCGAAGCCGGCCGGTGCGCGGATTTATGTTGACGAAGCTCACGGCCTCGGCGTGCTGGGTCCGACCGGCGCGGGCGCGGCGGAGCAGCTCGGAACGCTTGACGAAGTCGATCTGGTGATGGGCACATTCAGCAAAGCGCTCGCCTCGGTGGGGGGCTTCGTCGCTGGCCCTCGCGCGGTGATCGATTATTTGAAGCACACGGCTCGCCCGTTCGTGTTTTCCGCGAGCTTGCCCGCCGCATCGGTGGCGGCCGCCGGAGCCGCGCTCGAGATCATCAAACAAGAGCCGGAACGCCGCGTGGGGTTGTTGAAAATCGCGGCCCAGCTTCGCCAGGAGCTGCGCAATCAAGGCTTCTCCGTTCTCGATGGCGAGACTGCGATCGTTCCCGTGGTCATCCGCGACGAAATCGATCTGTGCCGTCTATCGAAGGCTCTTCTCGCGGAAGGGATTTATATCAATCCGGTACTGAAGCCCGCCGCCGCGCAGAACCTGCTGCGCATCTCCTGCACGGCCGCGCACACCGAAGCCCACATCGCCCGATTGGTGAGCACGCTCATGAAGGTCGTGGAAGAGCTAGGGATCGAGCGCTAGCGCGTTGAGCGCGCACGTCGCAGCAATTCGTCGACCTCCTCATACCGCGACGGAATCTTGATCCCTTCCGCCGACGCGCCCGCTTCCAGCAACACCCGCACCGAATCTGGCGAACGCGACTCCGTCCAATACGAATCGACGCAAGCCTTGACCGCGAGCTGAATCGCCGTGCGGCCTTGCGCGTCGCGAGCGTTAACAGCGGCGCCCCGGAGAATCAATTCCTCAACCACTCGCGGGCAAGCCCGCCACGCGGCGGCATGCAGAGCCGTGCTGTTCTTCC
Source organism: Bryobacteraceae bacterium (assembly GCA_030037375.1). Lineage (GTDB taxonomy): Bacteria > Acidobacteriota > Terriglobia > Bryobacterales > Bryobacteraceae > Palsa-187. The sequence goes on from JASHRP010000593.1 coordinate 14,053, forward strand.
CGACGCCATAATAGGCGTCTCCTTCGCGATACAGCGCGTCCACCGGAACCCCCATGTCGAGCAGGTTCCGAACGCCCGCGACGTTGCCCACACCGGCAAATTGCCCTAGCAACGTGCCGCCGTGCTCCAGCAGTCTTGACACGAGTTGCGGCTGGCTGGCGGTGAGCGCTTCAATGACATCGCCCTTGTCGCGGGCGCACGCGGCGATCAGAGCTTCGACGCCGCTCAGGTTCACCGGAAATCCGCGCTTCTCGCAAAGCTCCAGCGCCTCCTCGCGTCCACGCCACGCGAAAATCCGCATCGCCGATTCGCCATGCCGGTCCGGCAGCGCCGGATCACCGCCATAATCCAATAGCAGCTCGATCATCGAGAGCCGGTTGTCGCGCCGCGCTGCTTGGTGCAGCGCCGTCGATCCCCAGAAATTGATCGCGTCAGGTTTGGCCCCACGCTTCAGCATTAGCCGGAGACCATCCTCATCGTGCCAATCGCACTTGCGCGCAAGCAGAGTATTCATGCTCTGCTCGTTGAACTTTCCGCTGTCGAGCAGAATCTTCAACACCGTGTTGTCGCGCGTTTCCGCGACATGATACGGAGTCTCCTCATCGTTCGGATCGGCGCCCCGCTGCAGCAGCAAGCGCGTGAGCTCCGCG
>JASHRP010000594.1 GCA_030037375.1 Bryobacteraceae bacterium
CTCATGCGGCGAATGAGACTGTTGTCGACAAGCAATTCCACCGCATCCCAAAGATTGACGTTCAGATCTTGCCGCGTATCGCAGACCGCCTCGATGGCCTCGATCGTCGCGCCTCCCACAAACACGGACATGCGCCGGAAAAGCTTTCGGTGCTCCGGATCCAGCAGGTTATAACTCCAATCGAGCGTCGCGCGAAGGGTATGCTGACGCCGCGGCAGATCTCGCGCGCCGCCGACCAGGACGCTTAGAGGTTGCTGCAAACGCTCCAGCAGCGCGGCCAGCGGCAACAGTTTGGTGCGCGCCGCGGCAAGCTCGATCGCCAAAGGCAAGCCGTCCAGACGCTCGCAGATAGACGACACAATTCGCAACTGCTCTGGGTCGCGCGAAGATCCCCGCAAGCCCGTCGCGCGATCGAGGAACAATCCAACAGCGGAGGGTTGTGCGACCCCCGTGTCATCCGACAAGAGCGATGAAACCGGGAACTCGTACTCTCCGTAGACGCGCAGTGCCGCCCGGCTGGTCACCACAATCTTCACGCGCTCCGAAGCCAGGCCGGCGACAAACACTGCCGCGTCCAGAACATGCTCGAAGTTATCGAGCAGCAGAAGCGCGCTTCCAGCCAACGTCCGCTCCAGATGGTTTGCGATCGCCGTTTCGATTTCCTGCCCCGGGACCTGCGTCACACCGAGAGATCGCGCTACTTCGGACGAGACGAGGCCCGCCTGGCTGACCCGATCCAACGGCACAAAACATACGCCGCTGGGAAATTGGCTCGCCGACCTTCGCGCAACTTCGATCGCCAGCCGCGTCTTGCCAATACCCCCGGGGCCCGTCAGCGTGAGAATGCGCAGATCCGGCGAGGAAAGAAGCTCGCGCAACCGCGTCAACTCCTCCTCGCGGCCGATGAACGCGGTTCGAGGAGCCGGAAGATTGCTGACGGGCTGACCGGCGGCGGTCCGTTGCGTAGTGCGCGCGGCGATCTCTGTCAACGCCGTTCGCAATTCCTCGGTCGACCCAAAACGATCCTGTCTGGATTTCTCCAGGCACCTGTCCACCAGCCACTGCAGCGGCGCGGGCGCTTGCGGATTCAGGCGCGTCAATGGCTCCGGCTGCTTCAGCAGAATCGCTGCTTGAATATCCGCCACGCTGCTAGCGGTAAAAGCGCGCTTGCCGGTAGCCATTTCGTAAAGCACCGCGCCGAACGAAAATTGATCGGACCGGAAATCGAGCTTTTCGCCGCGGGCCTGCTCCGGCGACATGTAGCCAGGCGTACCGATGACGGCCCCGCGTTCGGTAATGCTGGCCATGGCGCGCGTGGCCTCATCTGTCGTAATCATTCGCCGCGCGATTCCGAAATCGAGAATCTTGACACGCCCGTTTGCGCCGAGCATGATATTTTCGGGTTTCAAATCCCGATGAAGAATCCCTCCCGCGTGAGCCGCGGAAATCGCAGCCGCGATCTCGCCGGCGATCCCCAGAAGCTCAGGCAACTCCAACGGCCCTCGCTTCAGCTTCTGCCGCAGAGTTTCTCCTTCGATCCACTCCATCACGATGTACGGAAGCCCCCTGATCGAACCGATATCGTAGATAGTCACGATGTTGGGATGATTGAGCGCGGAAGCGGCGCGCGCTTCCGCAAGAAACCTGGAATCGAGCTGCGGCGAAGCGATTCCCGCGCGGATCGCTTTAATCGCAACCTTCCGTCCAAGCCGGTGATCGAGAGCTCGGTATACTTCGCCCATTCCACCGGCTCCAATCACTGCTTCGATACGATACGGTCCAAGACTCGATCCGGCTTCGATGGGGCCTAACGGACTGGTGACGGTTTCGGGAGCCCAAGCGGGCTGGTCGAGCAGGCTGCCGGTTTCTTGAGCCAGCATCCGGCCGACGATCTCGCCCAATTCGGGATTTGATTGCGCGAGCAGCGCCGCCCGGCCCTCCGGAGGGCGCTCTAGCGCGGCGTGGTACAGCTCCTCGATTTGTCTCCAGCGCTCCGGGGTCATGCTCATTTGAGCGTAAGTAGCTCCTTCGCATTATGGCTTATAGACGCTGGAATGGCATGTGGCCTGATAAGCCAGGAGCGGACTGCAAGTCCCGCAGTCCGCTCGAAGCCGCTGAGTGGCTGGCGACAACGTGAGCTCAGGGGTTGGTCGTATTGAGTGTGAGTCTGGTGGCCGTGACGGTACCCGTGAGCTGATCCACCTGGTGCGCGCCGGTTGCGTCGTAGACCTGAATCGTGACTGTTCCGCTAAACGAGTTTCCGCTCGGGTCAAGAGTGACGCTTTCGATAATCAGGTTTCGTGACGTCAAGGCTCCGCTGGTTGCGTCGTAACCCAGCGCAAAGTGCTTGAGCTGATAGGCGAAGAAGTCCGTTCTCGCCCACGTTCCCATGCAGAAGTTCTCCGTTGCCGGCGCGCGGCTTCCGGAGTTTAGGATTTCGGTTCCGTCACTATGCCACTCGGTATAACCGAAATCGAGTTGAGCGCCATCGGGAATCGACGGCGAATGGGTCAGATTGCCTTTGGAGATGAATTGGAAAGTCCACAGCCCCACGATCGAAGCAACGCTATCGCCGGAGCCGGTCTGGAGCTGCGCAGCCGGCGCGAATTTCGCCGCCTCCGCGGCCTGCGCCGCTGGCACCGCGCCATTAGACGAAACCATGGTAAACGGTCCGTTCGCAACTGAAGCGTCCCCGCAACCAGCCATTGCAGCCGGGACAAACAGTACGGCCGGCACGAACGCGCCTAGTGCGGCGTACAAGTTTGTTGAGATCCTCATTGATTTTTCCTCCTCTTTCTGCCGCAGCGGCCGTCTGGCCGGTCTGCGTACGCCCACAAAGCGCAATCCAGCGCGGAAAACGGGCATCGCGAAAGAAAATTTTTGGATTTCGACTATACTGCGACAGAGGAGACTCAATGGAGGAGGCGCAAGTCAACGGAACGACACAGCTTCTTCGCGCCTGGGCCCACGGAGATGAAGAGGCCCTGGCCCAGTTGATGCCGCGAGTCTATCGGGAATTGCGGCGGCTTGCGGGACGCGTCCTGAAAAACGAGAACTCCGGGAATACCCTTCAGGTGACGGACCTGGTTCACGAAGCCTACCTGCACCTGGTCGATGTGAATCGCATGGATTGGCGGGACCGGGCGCACTTCTTCGCGGTATCCGCGACGCTCATGCGGCGAATCCTGGTGGATCGCGCGCGCCGGCGCTTGACTGCGAAGCGAGGCGGCAAGATGCGCCCGCTCGATCTGGAGCGCGCCGTTGATCTGGGTTCTCAGCGATCGGCGGAGCTGGTGGCTCTCGACGAGGCGCTGGACCGCCTGGCAAGCGTGGACCCCCGCAAGGCGCGAGTGGTTGAGCTCCGCTTCTTCGCCGGGTTGGACGTAAAGGAAACCGCGAAGCTCGTGGGCGTCTCCCCAGACACGGCAATGCGCGATTGGAAGGTGGCTCGCGCCTGGCTGCTGGCGGAGCTTAGTCCCAGGACTAAGGCAGCCAAGTCAAGTTAGGCGTCGTCCGATCGAGCGTCGCGAAACAGCCAGGTTCTATAGTCAAGCTCCGGCCGAAAGCCGAGCCGTTGATAAATCCGGTTTGAGCGCGGATTCGACTTGTCCGCAAACAGAGACACCCACGGCTGCCCTTCCGTCAAAAGCAATCGCGCGAGCGATCCGGTAATCGCGGTTCCGTAACCCTTTCCGCGCAATTCAGGCCGGGTAAAGACCAGTCCGATCCTCGGCCCTCCATTGTGGAACGCCGCCGCATACGATGCGATCGCGCAAATGGCTCCGTTGTCGGTCCAAAGAAACTGCCTCGCGCCGGCGATGTTGCGTCTGACGCGCTTCTCGACTTCGGCAGGATTCTGCTCCTGCGGTGGAAGATTCATGTCCTTGGCCGCGGCAATGGCCATCGGGATCAGCGCATTCAGATCTTCCAGGCTTGCCCGGCTAAGCGCTCCTCCGGGAACGCGAAACACTTCGACCCGCTCGACGGTATAGAACGTCATCTCCCAATGCAGATTCGCATGGCCATGCGAGAGAGCGCGCCATTCGGAGGAGAACGCATCGCCTATGACCGAAGGCCCCACCACTCCAGGAACATCGAGCGGGAGAGATCGCGCGGCCATCCTCGCCGCCTCCGCGTTTCCGCCCGAAAGCGCAACCTCATGCGGCGGCGTCTGAAAGAGCGCGAGCTCTATCCCGCCGTCAGATTGAACGGTCCAGCCGGCGCCCTCCTCACCTGATTGAAGCGAGCGATGTAGGATGCTCAACACCAAGTTGTTTCGCTTCGGTTCGCGGACTAACCACGCGCCCGCGGCTTCTTGAAATCGCTTTGGCGTCTCGAACCGCCGCACCTGCATTGTGACTTGAACAAATCATAGACGATTGAAGCCGCGATTCGTTTCGTTGCACCAGATACCGCGGTGTAACCGAAATTTTGTCGGCCGGTATTGAACCGTTGAAGGCTTGAGAGCGTCTAAGTGTTCGTAAGCAGTAGCAACGCTCCGCGCCATGAAGGGTTGCGCATGAACGCACTGACGAAATTCGATGAATTGCGCTTTAAGACAGACCAACAGTTGATCCGGCTGGTGAGTCGTGAGCTGGATCTTGGCATCTGTTACGCGCTTGAAGCGCTGAGACTTTCAGATGACCTGATCGCCGCACAGCGCGCATACGCCCCGGCCCAACAGGCCCAAACGAACTCTCAGCGCCTGCTCCGGCTGGCAGGCGAGATCCCCGCAAATGATCGTGTCGAGTTGGAATCGAAGTTGGCGCATCTTCGAGGACTTCTCGCTCTCGCGTGCGAGGCAAACACGGTTTGTGAGCCAAGCGAGGACCATATCGCGAGTCTCGCCCACGCACTGTGGAAGGCTCGCGGCTGCCCCGAAGGTGTGCCTGAAGAAGATTGGTTTTGTACCGAGCGCGTTCTCAAACACATCGCCGCGTAAAGCGACGGGGCGGTTCATGCGAGATCCGACAATTCCTTGAACTGTCCGTTGCTGTCCCCGAGCTTTTCGGACGGCACGCCGAACCGATTTAGCAAAGTGAGCTGAAGGTTGGTGAGCGGCGTGTGCTCCGGGTAGATCAGATGACGGCCGCCCTTCAGGATGCCCGCGCCGCCGCCCGCCAGAAAAGCCGGAAGCGGGCCGTGGGTATGCCGGTCGCTGTTGCTGATGCCTGAGCCGAACAGAAGCACCACGTGATCCAGCAGTGAGCCATCCCCGTCGGGCGTCTTGCGCAGCTTCTCCAGGTATTCGGTGAACAGCATGATGTGATACCGCTGGATCTTGCAGCATTTGTCCATCTTCGCTGGGTCACCCTGATGATGCGTGACCGGATGATGGGGCTCCGGCACACCGATCTGCGGATATGGCCTTCCGGTTTGCTCGCGGCCGTACATGAAGGTAGTCACGCGCGTGAGATCGGACTGGAAAGCCAGCAGTTGCAGGTCGTATAGCAAGCGCACGTGGTCTTCAAAATTTTCCGGGATGCCAGCCGGCTGCGCTACATCCGGCAACTGTTTCGAGCTTTGCTCTTCCGCCTTTTGAATCCGCCTCTCGACATCCCTCAACGACGCGAGATAATCGTCCATCTTGCGATTGTCCGCGGCGCTGAGCTGCCGCTGAAGCTGATTCACGCGATCGCTCACCGAATCGAGCAGACTCTTGTCCTGGTCGAGGCGCGCCGCGCGCACCTTCGAGTCCGTGCTGTCGCTTGCGCCGAACATCCGCTCAAACAGAACGCGTGGATTATTCTCGGCCATCAACGGAAGCGTCGGCGTGAGCCAGGACAGCGTGCTGCTATAGGCGCAGCTATAGCCCAGATCGCAGGAGCCCAGCAGACTGTTATCGTCGACGGTCATCTGCAACGATGAAAGCTGCGTCTCGCTCTCGAACTTTTTTGCCAGGATCTGGTCCATCGAAATCGCATTCCCGACAATGCTGTCGGATTTCTTCACGTGGACGCCTGTGAGATAACTGCCGCATGCGCGCGAATGGTCGCCGCCTCCATCGCCCAGCGCTTCCGCTTGGTCGCTGAACAGGCCCGTGACCACAACCAATTTGTCCTTGAACGGTTCAAGACCTTTGAGCGTCGGCGAAAGTTCGAAATTAGACCCTTGACCGCTCGGCAGCCACTGATCGTAAATAACGCCGTTGGGATGATAGGCCACGCCGAAGCGGCGCACAGGCTTGGACGCAGCGGCCGGAGCCAAGGCGGGAATCATCGCGTCCAGGAGCGGAAGCGCGACGGCCGTGCCCATCCCACGAAGCATGGTCCGGCGCGAAAGCGCTTTCTTCATCACGAACGTCATCGCGGTCTCCTCATTGCTTCTTGTGTCATTGCTTCTGTGCCACCTGAGCCACGGCGGCCGTTCTCATCTGAAACGGCGCGCTCTTCACGATCCCCAAAATGATCGATGACCAGCGGTAATCGTTTGCCGCGGCCGCGCGGTCGATCTCACGCACCGCCGGAGCATCGTAATACTCCAGCCCGCGGCCGAGCGCGTATGTGAGCATTTTTTCGGTCACGGCTTTGACGAATTGCGATTTCTGCGCGAGCAGCGCCTGCCGCAACTCGCGCGGTCCGTCCACTTTCGTTCCGTCAAGCAACACGCCGGACGCGTTAATCGGGTGTCCTGCATCAGTCACGCGCCACTGCCCGATCGCGTCGAAATTCTCCAGGCTTAGCCCGAGCGGATCCATGCGAGCGTGGCAGCCCGCACAGGCGGGGCTCGCCCGATGCGCCTCAAGCATTTCCCGGACCGACATCGGCTTGCCGTCCTTATTGCTCGTCTCGAGAGCCGGAACGTTCGGCGGCGGAGCAGGCATGGGCGCTGCAAGAATATTCTCG
>JASHRP010000595.1 GCA_030037375.1 Bryobacteraceae bacterium
CAATCACATCCGGGAGATCGCCGAATATGGCAACCCCGCCCAACATACGCTTCCCGAGGATGAGGGGACCGGGCTCATCTGGAGACTCTTTACCATCATCCGGTTCGAAGAACGCGACGGCGGCCTTTATATCGAGGTCGAAGCCATCGCATTGAGCCGCGACATTCCCGCCGCGGTGCGATTGTTCGCGGAACCCATCGTCCGGCGAGTCTCCCGCGACGCACTGATCACATCGCTTAAACAGACAGAAGCCGCGGTGCTGGCCGGGGCAACTTTAGAGTCCGCGCGCGCATCTCAATAGCGAGGCAGGGATGGGGGCGTCGACCGAGTTTCTGCTCCATCACGGCTATTCGATTCTTTTCCTGGCGATATGCGCGGAGCAGGTCGGTCTGCCGCTGCCCTCCAGCCCGCTGCTCCTTGCGGCGGGAGCGCTCGCCGGTGTGCATCGCTTGAATCCCTTTGTGGTTCTTGCGATCGCGGTGACGGCCTCGCTCCTCAGCGACTCGGTGTGGTACTGCCTCGGCCGGCGGCGCGGCGGCAGGGTTCTCGGATATGTGTGCAGAGTCTCGCTAGAGCCCGACACGTGTGTCACCGAAATTCATTCGGTCTACGCAAGACACGGCGAGAGGTCCCTTCTGTTCTGCAAATTCGTGCCGGGACTCGGTACGCTGGGTCCGCCAATGGCGGGCATGATGGAATTGCCGGTGTGGAAGTTCTTGTTATTTGACGCAGCCGGCGCGCTTGTATGGTCCGGGGCCTTTTTCGCCGTCGGTTTTATGTTCCGCGAACGGCTCGAACAGCTAGGTTTCGCCGCGGCGAGGTTCGGCGCCTGGTGCGCCGTTGTTCTCGCGTCGGCGCTGGCGGCTTATGTCGCGTGGAAGTACATTCAACGCCGGCGGGTCTATCGCAAGCTGCGCACGGCGCGCATCACGCCGGTCGAGTTGCGAGACCGCCTGAACGCAAACGAACGAGTGATCATCGTGGATCTCAGAAATCCGGCGGAGTGGAGAGAGGGGCGAATTCCAGGATCGCTTCAAATCGAGAGGGAAAAGCTGGATTCCGTGGTCTCCGCGTTCACGGAGGCGGAGGTGGTCCTCTACTGCTCGTGCCCGAATGAAGCGGCGAGCGCGAGAGAGACGCTACGACTGAAACGCCGCGGCGTGCGGCGTGTGCGGCCGCTGCAGGGCGGTTTTGCAGGTTGGAAAGATTTGGGATTCCCGGTGGAAAACTACGAATATTCGGTCAAATGATTTTCAGCTCGCCTCTCCGCGCGTAGCAGGAGAAGCTGCGCCGGTTAAACGGGAGGGCCGCGTTGTCTCCGGCGCAGTTTCGCCCGCTTACGAGCTTTGTGCCGCCGTGCTTCAGGCCGCGGCGTCCTGCGGAACCCGGTGCACTTCCCTGATAAGGCCGGTCTCGACGTCAAAAATAAAACCCCGCACAGGAACTTCTTTGGCGATCCACGGATGCGATCTAACCTTCTGAATCTGCTCCCGCGTGTTCTGTTCAGGATCTTTATATGAGAAGAAGCGCATGGGAGCGGGGGACGCGTCGCCCGTTAAAGCAGTGAGTTTTGCGTTCAGCTCCTCGTCCGTGAACGTCGTGAATCCGCAGCCGGTGTGATTAAGGAGCATGATTTCCTTCGAGCCGAGTACACGCGTGGAAACGACAAGCTCTCCGAGCACATCTTCGGTTACCGCCGGCCCGCCGGTTCGAATGACGTCGAGGTCGGCATACGGCAGCCCTAGGATGTCAGGAAGGTCTGAAAGTCTAGGATCCATGCAGGTTACAACCGCGACTTTGGGCTTTGGATGCCCGCCCAGTTTTCGATCGTACTTCTTAGCATATGTGTGGTTTGCTTTTAGCGCTTTGTCGATTAAACTCATCCCAATCTCCCTATTCGGTAATGTAAGTTAGCCGGGATCCCCCTTCGGGTGCAGTCCGCGACCACCCGACTCACTGATTGCAAGCGCGGGGCCTTCGGGACGGCTGGTCTCGGACTGTCCATCTTCCCGCCGCTACAGCATCTGGAAGACGCTGGCCAGTTTCAGGATGGCCCTGTCCACGGTGGCTGGCGAATATCCGACGCGGCATTTGGTCTGATGTCAGAACCTATGGAACAGGAGGAGGCAGAACGTCAGCGGAGCGTAAATGATCGAGACCGTCAGCAATCGCTTTGCGGCAAGATTGGATCTCTCAACAGCCAATCTTGCACTGTAGTAGAAGTACACCGCACCGGCTACGGAGGCTAAGACACCATATACGGGGCCGCCGCCGGCGATCGAGCTGACCGGGATGAGGGCTAGCGAAGGCAACACGGCTTGCCACGACATAAATTGGGCGCCATGCTCCCCGCGGGGAAGAACTAAATATCCAGCGCGAGCGTAGTCATCGCGATACATCCAGGCAATCGCCATGAAGTGTGGGAACTGCCAAAGAAACAATATTGCGTACAGCACCCAAGCCTCAGCGCTTAATCCCCCGGACGCAGCGGCCCATCCTATCAGCGGAGGCATCGCGCCGGAAAAGGCGCCGGCCACTGTACACCAGGGCGTCTTTCGTTTGAGGGGTGTGTAGAACGCTAAATAACTCACTAACGTAACGGCAGCGAGCAAACTCGCGAGAATATTCACCGCGGCCGCAAGATAAAGGGCGCCCGTGAAGGACAACAGAAGTCCGAACCGGAGCGCCGAGGCCGGCTCCAGCTTTTGCGCCGCCAGGGGCCGTCTTGCGGTTCGTCTCATCCAGGCGTCAAAGCGCCGCTCGATAAATTGGTTCAGGGCGCTCGCGCCGCTCGACACCAGCAGTGTACCCAGAAGGGTGTGAATCAGCAGCAACATCGGGAAACGATGAAGCCCGGCGGGCAAACCAAGGCAAAAGCCCGCGAAGGTTACGATCGAAATCAGAAAGTTGATTTCCGGTTTCGTCAGCGCCCAATAGTCGACTGCTGAAGCAGAGGACCGCGCGGGGCCCGGCTGCTGTATGGAACAAGGCGCGGCTATGGCAATGCTCATACGACCTCCGCGTTCAAGGCGCGCCGCTGCGGTGAGAGCGCCTGGATCGTGACGACGACAGCCGGAGCCAGATATACGAATGTGACCCAGACCCACATCAGCGCGCCCGCACACTCCTGGTCTCCAAGCGGCGAGATATCGAAGGCCCTATGCATCGACACATAGTGCGGATAGACAACGCGGCCACAAAAGGTTAGAAACGCCGACAGCGCGTCGCAGGGCAAGGTCGCGAGGAAAAGGTACAAGGGCACGCCCCACCTGGGCCACCTCGCCAGGCTAGGCCAAGGCTGAACAACAGGCCACCAGAACAAGATGCCGGCGGCGAAAAAGCAAGCGTATTCGACCTCATGCCACCACGGGGACCTCATGCCCAGTTCGAACAGAGCGGGAATGTGCCATGCGATTACGGTTGCCGTGCCGGCGAACCAACAGAACAGCGGATGCGTGGCAATGTGTCCAAACGTTCGCACCGGTGACCAGCGCAATAGGGGCCCTGAAACCAGGCCCCCGAACGGTTTCGCCGATCCGTTTAGCAGGACGATTACCGGCGCGCCGAGTAGAATTAGCGGTGCGCTTACCGTCATCAGAACAAGGTGCTGCGCCATATGAGCTGTGAGCAGGCGATGATCCAGTTCAGTGAGGGGAGATGCGACAACCGTCCATAGCGCAAGTAACCCGCATGCAAAAGCCGCCGGCCGCCAGACGGAGAGCAGACCTGGAATGCCATTCCGAAGGCGACACCAGCCCCGTAAGTAGACGAATTCCACTCCGATAAGCGCCAGCGTGACCAGTGAGGACGCCATGGTTGTCCTAGTGGGGACCACCTTCACCTTCACTGGCGCGAGAAGCGTCGCGTGCAGGCGCCAGCCCGGCCGGGTGCAGCGTCTCGAGAAACGCCACCAGCGCGGTTGTCTCCGCGGGACTCAGGTTCTTTCCATACGCGGGCATGTTACCGCCGCCCTGAATTACCTGGCGTATCAATTGATCCTGCGTGAGATGAACGGCGACTCGATCCAGTTCCGGCCCGCGCTGTCCACCTGCTCCGCTCAAAGCGTGGCAGTTGTGGCACTGCTTGGCTTGAAAAACCAGCGCCCCTTGACGCTCCAGCGCTGTGCGCCCTTTCAGGTATGCATCCGGAATGGGTTCAGCGCTTCCCGCATCCATCACGGGACTCCACGGCGCATGGCCGGCCAGATCTGTGAACGTACCGAGCGAGACGGCGACCAGAAGAATTGTAAGAACCGCTATGGGCCTGCGCCTCCAGCTCTTCTCGCCTTCCCCTGAAATAAACGGAAGAGCCAGAAGCGCGCCCAGCACAATCACCGGGCCGATCAGCAGCACCGGAGTTTCCATCGATGGCGGCAAGAGGGACAGCACGGCATAGAGCCACAAAAAGAAGTAATCCGGCCTGGGCGCGGTCTGGATAATGGTGGGATCGGGCTGCCCGCTCGGTCCGAATGGGCCGAAATAAGCGGCACATGCTGCGATCGCCAGAAGGATGAAACCCGCGAAAAACATATCCTTTGCAATCGCGCCGGGCACAAACGGAATGCCCTCTTTGCGGATCAGTTCGTGATATTCCTCAACATACGTCGCACGGCGAACGACGCGGCCCGGCATAGGCCATTCGTTGATCCCGAGCTTCAGCACCATCAGCAGGTGCAGGCCGACAAATGCAAGCAATGATCCCGGGATCACAAAGACGTGCAATGCGAAAAATCGCGAGAGCGTGGCCCCGCCTATGATCGGCCCTCCCAACAGCAGGTTCACGATCCAGGGCCCCAGAACGGGTATGCGGCTCGAAATGGACGCGCCGATGCCTAGCCCCCAGTAAGCATCCTGGTCGAATCGAAGCACCTGGCCGGTAAAAGCCATTCCAAGGGTCATGAGGAGCAAAAGAACGCCAACCACCCAGGTCAGCTCTCTCGGAAATTTGTAAGCCCCCAACAGAACCACCTGCACCATGTGGATCAGGACAATCGCGATCATGAAATTCGAGCCCCAGCCATGCAAAGCTCGAATGAACCAGCCGAGTGTGACCTGGTGATTGAGAATCTGCAGGCTGTTCCAGGCTTCTCCAGCGGAGGGCACGTAAAGCAAGGCGAGGAGGATTCCAGTGACAAGCTGGAGCATGAATACAATGAGCGCCGCGCTGCCGAAGACGTAGGCCCAGCTTGCGCTCTGCCGCGGGACCCGGTGCTGCATGGTCTCGCGGATCGGCGCGGCAATTTGAAGGCGTGCCTCGAACCAAGCGCCCAGCTCCTTGATCAACCGCATGCCGGCCTCCCGGCTGAAATGTTGATCAGGCGTGCGGTCGGCGCTCCAGGTGTGGGCATCTCGCCCGGCTGGATCAGCAGACTTCCCTGCTCCACCTTGTAGCTGTATTCAAACAGGCCGCGCTCCGGAGGTCCGGAGGCGCGCGAGCCGTCGGAATAGTAGACGCCGCCGTGGCACGGGCACATGAACAAGCCCGACTGTGGAAACCAGCGAACCGGGCAGCCCAGATGCGCGCAATTAATCGCAAAAACCTGGAACTTGTCGCCGTCCACGTGACGCACCCAGCATGGAATATTCGCAGTTTCCCCATCCGATGGATCCGCGGCGGGGCTTCGATAGGTCGCGAGACGCGTCTGTCCCGCGGGAAATTTATCGAGCGGCCCAAGTGAAAGCCAGGATTCGCGCGCCTGCCTCCGCTCGCGAATCACCGGGGAAAGGGCGTAACGCACGATCGGCGCGGCGAGGATTGCGCCGACCACCCCGTTAAAGAGGATTCCCAGTTTCACCAACATCCCACGTCTCGAGAGATCATCCGGCGCAGTCATCGAATTCCTCCTTCCGCCCGCGCTGCACTCAAATAGGGCTGGCCCGGGAACTGCGCCCGCTGGGCGGCAAGCCAGGCAACAACATCGGAGACATCCTCTGGCGACATCGGTTTTCCCAGTGTGTCGCTCCGCCAATCGGGGGCACCCCATTCGGGTCTCCCGGCGATCACGGTTGTGCGAAGGTTCTGGTCGCTCACCAGCGCGAGATAGGAGCCATCTACAATTGAGCTCGCCCGCTTACTTCCGCGCCCGTCTGGACCGTGGCAGGAGGAACAGTAAGTGGCATAGACCTCCGCTCCCTGCTGCGGATCGCCGGAACCCTGAGCTGCGTAAGGCGGAGCATTAACGCCCTGCAAGGCATCCGGTTTCGCCCAGCGGGTTCGAATTCCGTGAACGATGACGTCAATCTGATCGTCGGTCAGTAGCCCGCCCGATCGTTGGGCAAACGCCGGCATAGAGGTTCCGGCAACTCCATCGGCGGTTACGCGGCGAATCGTCGCATCGCCGGCGATGGCGAGATAAACCGGATCGCCCAGGCCAATTGCGGCGCCTCCCGTTCCGTTCGGACCGTGGCATCCGGAACAGTTTCTCGCGTACAGGAAACTGAAGTCCATAATCTCGTTCGGCGCGACGACTTGCACGTCCGCTGGATTGCGACTGCCACAGGCTATAGTGACCGCCAGAAATACCGCGAGGACAAAGGCCCTGTAGTTCATCGGCTTTTGTCCTCCATCCCCGAACCTTCCATGCCCCAACGTACGGCTAGCGGCATGCGTTGCCAGGTGCGTATCCGTTCCTGCTGGGAAACAACGATGCCAGCCACAATCCCAAACGCGACTTGCGAAGCCACAAACCAGAGCCAGTGAATGCGTTGGTTGAGCACGGGATTCACAATTCCAAGAATGCTGTGAATCAGGCCCGTCCAAAAGAGCGGCGCGATAAAACCACCCAGCAGAATGGGGCGCCGCGGAAGCATTGGCAGTATTGCGCCATAGAGCAATCCAACCACCAGCGATGTGAACAAGTGAATTGCTGTTGCAATAAGAAACACACTCAGATTAAAGGTGGCGATCTTCGCGGTTGTGTCCGTCATAGAGGCAGGGAGAAAGCCTGCGGCCAGCAGATTAATGGGATACCAGATACTGTGTTGGGCGATGAGACCGTACAGCATCGCCACGACCGCCATTGCGACGCCCCCGGCGAGACCGCCTTTGACACCCGCGGAAACCGGATAGATCTCAAGCGGCAAATAAGCCCGCTGTAATTCATTCGCTATCGCCATTCGAGCCACTTCGCGTCTCGCCGTCGCGACAGTCACCGCTTCCGGCGCCACTGCGACCGCTTCATGAGCTTCATGCGGCAGAACATCGCGGAACCACCCCACGGCGCCGGCGACGGCGACGATCGCTCCCAGCACGCTCACAGCCTCGCTGGTTACCATTCCCGCGGCCAGCAGCGTCATTCCAAACGCAAGCGCGATCGGCCACGGGGTGGGCGCGGGCATCCGAATCGCGCCCTCTTCGGTCTCAACGTGGTTCACCGATTCCACGGCCATTCGCTTCCTCCTTCCTTAGCGCCCCGCATCTTTAGCGCCCCACAATGTACACGACCGTAAAGACCACCACCCACACCGCATCCACGAAGTGCCAGTACATCGACAAGACCTCAGCGCGTC
>JASHRP010000069.1 GCA_030037375.1 Bryobacteraceae bacterium
AAACTGCGGCGACATCTGTTTCAGGATCTGGTCCGCCAGCGGCCGGATCGCCCGCAACGGATGGTCCTGGGGAATGCGTTCTTCCGCTGCGATGTAGCTGAAAACTCCGTCTTGGTGCTCGTCCTGTCCGCGCATATACTACAAGACGCTCTCGAAATGTTTCAGGCTACCGACTGGGTGACTTTTTCAGCAAGCTCCTAGGGCAACGGACTCACGCGTCGATCGTCGATCATCTTTAGTCCGTATCCCAGTACGCGATGAGCCTTCCCATCGTGAACATGCCGGTCCAAAGTAATATCGATGTAATCGCGGCGATTTTGACTTTGGTCGGGATTACTGCGGATTTATCCAGCTCCTCCGTGTTGTTGTAAACGATCGGCCGGAAGATGATGCCGTGTATGCCGATCAAGCCCAGGATGATCATCTTCGTCCAGAAGAACGGATTGGGCGAATACTTCTCCGCCTCGGACGTCGCCAGCAGCACCCCCGCGCAAATCATGACCGTCCCGCCCGCGCGTTTCCAAGGACGCAGGCTCCTCACCATGTCCGTGATGGTCACACTCTTGAAGGTGAGCCCCAGCAGGCGGAGGTTCGTCATGAGGATCGCCCCGCCGAACAGCGCGATGCAGGTCAGGTGAATCGAAAGGACGATGGGGTACACCAGAACCGACTCGGAGAAGGCAGTTAGAAAACCGATACTTTGGATGTCGTGTGCGATGGCCATACCGGACAAGCTCTCCTATTCCAGAAAACCCGTGAAGATCCCGCCAAACACAATGGACACCCACAACAGCAGTGAAACAATCGCGACCAGCTTACTGATCCCTGGCGACGGTTTCTCCATCGTCGCCACTCTTCTATGGATTGTGAAATTGTAGATCAGCGCCGCAACCAGCACATACACCTTTATCGGGAAGATTGGATTCGCCAAGTAAATGTAGGTTTGTGTCAAATACAGCGCCAAGCCGGAGAACATCACGAAGACCAGCGCAACCAGCGTCCACGGCTCGGTGTACTTCAACACGCGCGCGGGAGGCTCGTGTCGCATTCCGAGGTTCAACAGCCGGAAGTCCACCAGCGCGATCGATCCGACGCCAACGGCAAAGCTGCCGATATGAATGCACTCCGCCAGCGCAAACGACCAGTCGGCCTCGTTGAGCAGGTCCGCGACCGCGTTCTGTAGAAACATCCTCGCTAGATCCCTCCTGGGGCCTTCGCACTTGGTCGCGTTTCGTGCGGTCTCAACCGCTTAGGCAAACTCCTGACGGCAGGTAGAGTTACCACAGCCCCGACCAGGACGGCAAAACAAACGCAAAGGATACCGATCAAGACCCACCCTACCGGCGTTATGACTGAGCCGCCCGCGATCTCCTGCGCAAAAATGGGCGCGGGAATTCCCAGGAAGGCAGCGAGCCAAGACAGACCTCTAAATCTGAATCTCGTTCTAGCCGCACCTCCCGGAAGCGGCATTTGCCGCATCCAGGAAGGACCGTCAAATCGGGGGCCAGCTTCCATCGTCGCGCTCTTTAGAAATGGAGCTTGACGGCAAGCTGAATCAGCCGCGGGGCAGCGCAGTTCACGACGTAGCCGAAGTTCGGGGTGCCGTAAGTGCCATCCACTGCCGCCGGGCCGTAAAACTGCGCGTGATTAAAGATGTTGAACGCCTCGACGCGAACGTCGATCGAACTGTTCTCCTTAATTTTCGTGGTCTTGGTCAACTGAACGTCGAAGTTCTCAATGCCAGGACCATAAAAGAATCGCCGCGCAGCCGTTCCGAGCTGACCGAGGTTTTCCTCGGAGAACAGATTCACGTTGAATTCCGGGTTCCCATTGCGTGGATTGGTGCTGATTTGGAGGGGTCCGTTCGCTACGTTCGGCGTATCCAACAAAAAGTTGTTGACGCCGTTGCCCAGGGTCCCCAGTAGGGAGTTGTCGGAGTTATCGTAGAGGGTGACCGGAAGGCCGGAGCTGAAGCGCGTATTTCCCGAAATGCTCCAGCCCTGACTCAGGCGGTTGGGATGGAACAGATGGTCGATGGGAAGATCGTACCTGTAGGTCGCCACGAAGTCATGCTTCATGTCGAACGATGAAATTACCCGAGTGAGAGCCTCATTCAGCGGATTCAACTGCTCGCCGATATTGGAGCCTTGATCGATCGACTTCGAATAGGTATACGACAACAGTACGGTCGAACGTCCCGTGGGCCGGTAGCGCAGCGTAGCCTCCAGCGCGTTGTAGTTCGAATTCTCGATGGTCTTCTGGGCCGTATCCGCGCCGTAGTCTCCCGCCGGTCCCAGGACGTCGATTCGCGTATCCAGATAGGTGACCCCCTTCGCCGACGTATAGGTGGCGTCCTCGCCGTACGGCCCGCAGGTCAGGCTCCCGGGCGCGACTTGGCTTTGTTGGCTCAGGCTCAGGCACAGGGCCGGATTTCCAGGATTGGTCGCGATCGTGTCCACGAGGTGATGCCCTTGATTGCCTACGTAGCTGACCGTGAGCAGAGCCTTGCTCTTGATCTGCCGCTGGATCGAAAACATGTAGTTGTTGGTGTACGGCGTCTGATTGCGGTAATACCAGTAAGGATCGGCGCTAACCGGAAGCACGGAGGACCAGTTGAAATTCGTATCCGGATTGGACGCCGAAACGTTATGCGGCGGGAAACTGAACGGGTACGGATCGGTGTTCACCGTTCCATCGCCGGCATTAATGTACGGTTGCGCGAACAGCGGAGGAGCTGGGCTTAAGTAGTTATACCCGAACGGAGGCACGCCATACATAATCCCTGCGCTCAGGCCAGGAAACTCCGTGTAGAACATGCCGAAGCTCGCGCGAATGCTGCTTTCGCTCCCGGAGCCAAAAATGGTTTTCAGGATCCCGCTCGATGCCTTGGGCGACCAAGCGAGCCCGATGCGCGGAGCGAAGTTGTGATATTGAATGGGCGAGAGCGTTGAGGGAATCCCCGGATCGCCAGCCACCAGAAAGCCCGGAGGCGCATCGGGGTACAGCACCGATTGCTCGCCGGGAACGATCGTCTGAATATTGTTGTACTTCTCCGACCAGGGCTCAATCAGGTCCCAGCGCAGGCCGAGGTTAAGTGTGAGGTTGCTGCGGATGCGCCAGCTATCCTGCGCGAATGCGCCCGCATATTTATTTCTCAGATAGAAGTGCTGGCCGGTGGTTTGCGTGAAATTCGACGGGAATCCCAGCAGAAAATCGGCGAACGCGTTTCCGGTCTCGCTACCGAAGAAGCTATACGTTCCGTTGAAGGTCGCGTTGGGATTTTCATTCACTTGGTCATAGTGATACTGCAGGCCAAACTTGAACGTGTGGCCGCCGACGACCTTCGAGAAAGTGTCGCTGAGATAGAGGGTATTGTTCCACTGGTCGACATTGGTGATCGGCAGGCCCATTACGAAGGACGGGAACACGATATTTTCCACGCCTTCAATTTTCGGATCTTGGATATAGAGGCCCCCGTTGGACGGGCCCGGCACAAATCCCTGCGACGTCTCGCTCACGCCCACTCCTCCATGCGGCTGGCCGACGTTATTGACGTTCCGCAGGAACCCCGCGCGAAACTCATTCACCATCGTGCCGTGAAAAACTTTGGTGTCACCCAGGGACAGTTCCTGCGCCTGGCCGATGGTGAGGGCATCGAAGCCGGGAACGCTGGCTCCGCCATACTGGCCCGGATAAGGATCATCCAGCCGGTAATTGTCGATGAAGTAATACCCGGAAATGACGCCCAACCGCGTGTTCCCGTCGATTCTTCCTCCCGCCTTATCGTCCCGAACTGTCTCTGGGTAAGAGGCTGTGGAAAACAGGTTCGAACCGATGTTCGGTTGCGGAATGTACTGGAGCAAGGCTGCTCCAGGGGCTGACCAGGCGCGCTGCGGAATGACCGCATTCGGAAGCACACACTCCATTGGACTGTTACAGCCCGGATAGTAATAGGGCTCGCCCTGAGACACCCCATAGCCGAGCTCGGCGGAAAGCAAGTTGGCGTTGTATGCTCCGCTGACCAAACCGGTACCGGTCGCGGGGTTCGGCTCCAGACTGCTAGCGACATCGCTAAAGTTTCCCACGCGCTCCTGCTCCGACATAACAGCTGAAACCGGCGAAGTGACCCCCTCAGTGGTGGCGGTGTGCTGGAAGTCGAGAAAGAAAAACAGTTTGTTCTTCAGAATCGGCCCGCCGATGGTGCCTCCGGGCTGGTTTTGCTGGTAGGAGCCGCGAACGGGGGCAAAGTAGTCCCGCGCATCAAGATCCGTATTCCGCAAGAACCAGAACGCATCCCCGTGGTATTCGTTGCTGCCGGACTTGGTCACCACGTTGACCATCCCGCCGTTGTAATTCCCGTATTCAGGATCGAAGTTGTTGGTGAGCACCCGGAACTCCGAGATCGAATCCAGGTTGGGGATAACCGAAGTGCCGCCGTTCATGTGTTCCTGCACGTCGACCCCGTTCACCATGAATCCGTTGGCTGATTCGCGCTGGCCGTCGATAGAAACATCGCCGGGATTGAGATCGCCGGACGGATTAATGGTTCCAGTCACGCCGGCCATAATCACCGAGGTTGGCAGCAGCGTGGTCACCGGCATCACGCCCGGCTGGATCGAGAGAAGATCCGTGTAGCTGCGGCCGTTTAGCGGCAGGGCCTCAATTTGCTGGGTACCCACGACCTCGCCCAGGTGAGTCTGCACGGTATCGACTTGGGTTTGGACGTCGGCCTCGCTCTCGGCCACCGTCACGGTTTCGGTTTGCTCGGCGACCTGAAGCGGAACGTCAACGGTGACACCGGCATCGGCATCGATGGCGATGTTGGTTTTCCTCACCGGCTTGAATCCGGCGGCCTGGATCGTAAGGTCGTAGTGGCCCACGGGAAGGACGGGGAAGGTGTATAGGCCCTGCGCGTCTGAAGTTGCCGAGTATTGCGTCTTCACGTCGGCGTTTACCAACGTGAGCCTGGCACCGGGGATGCTGGAGCCCGTCGGGTCCTTAATCGTACCGGAGAGACTGCCTCCAGCGAGGGCCCAAACATGAACGGCGATCACGAGGGGCAGAGCTAAAAGCGCGAACGATTTTGCCTTGGGTATCTTCATGAATGTTTTCATTTACTTCAGCAGGCGAGCGGTGTGCAATGTGTCTTTCGCGGAGTCTCCCCACGCGATCCAGGTGTCTACCCCGGCGTGCATCAGTTGCGGATAACCGAGATTCATCCGCCACCCTTCCGCTATTTGTAGTACGGGCCCGAGCGCTCCCGCGGATGACACGAAACGGACTTTAACGCTCGCCGATTTTTCTCCCTCGTCGATCCAGGAGACGAAGGCACCGTCATCGGTCAGTGTGGTTGATGCGTAGCCTTGGGCATCCTTTGAACTCACTACAACCGGCTTGCCGAACGCGGTCCCCGCATCCGATGAAAATATGAATTGGACGCGGGGATTATCGTTCGCCTCCGTATACCATGCGATACCAACGCGATTGCCCTTCGCGGATACAGAGGCTGCATTCACTGGACAGGCGTTGATCTGCCATTTATCCGGATTGAGGATCTTCGACGTGGACCACTTGCCATTCTCGAACCGAAGCACGGCGATATCGCGAATGTCCTGCGGTGTGTGACCCCGGTAGGCAACCAGCAGTCCTTTAGACGTCTTCGCGACGGAGGTGGGACAGCAGGAACACACGTCCGAATCGAGCTCCTGCTCCCGAATCTCCTTGCCATCCGCTCCCACCACGGTTTGCATCAGGTACACGGGACCATCCTCACCCTTCAGCGCTTGGAGCCAGAAGATAGAAGCTTCGTGCGGACTGCTCGCCACCATCGAGGCCAGGCCGTGTTGCACAGGCGCTCGATCATGGTGTGCGATCAACGGCGGAGTCCAGTGCACGCCATCGCGCGAGCTCGAAACCAAAATGTCCTCGGCGTCGCTCGAATCTTCTCCTTTTTCCACCCAGTGAGCCAGTATGGTTCCGTCGCTCAGGCTGACCAGTTCCGGCAGTTCCGCGGGATGACGCCAGAACTTCCGACCCGATACAACCGTGCGCGCATCCGACCACGTGCGGCCGCTGCGGATCGCGTATTTCAGAGCGTAGCCGCCCTTTACCGGCTCGATCCAGCTCAAAAGCAGATTGCCATCTGGGGCGATCCCCCAGTGCGATTGCAGACTGCCCTGCATCGAAGGATTAGGGATCGCCTCCAGTTTGATCGCCTGGCCGAATCCAGGAAGCGTCAACGCGAACCACAGCAACTTGTTCATTTCAAGCGGACCTTCATTTACACCGATCCGCCAAAGTCGGCTTCTCGCGATACTTGTCGTGGCAATTCGAGCACGCCGTGGTAAGCTTGTCAGCGGCATCGAGAATGTTGTCCATATTCTTGGATTGGGCAGCCTTGTAAGAAACCATCGCGGCCTCCCTAAGTCCCCGGACAAATTTCGGCCAATCCGCGTTCCCAATCGGGACGGGTAACCCGTTCGAGCACTTGCGGCCAGGAAGCGTTAGTAGATTTGCCGCTTCGGCCATGGCCAACGAGCTGTTTTCGACCGCCTTCCATTTTCCATAGGCGCTGGCGAGAAGATCAGTCGCTAAAGATGGATCTGCGAGTTGAGGAAACTTATCTGGATCGCTTCCTTGCGCATAGAACACCACGTTGGAGGCGGGATATAGAATTCCCTGCATCAATTGCGCGAGTGAAGCCTCGACAACGGAACTCGGGTGAGCCACTGGCGCGCTTTGTTTTGATTGGACCTGCTTCGACTGTCCTTGTTTAGATTGTTGTGGCTGCTGGCCACTCAGCGCGGCAGGAACAGTGCAAATCGCTGATGCAGCCAGTATCGCCGACCATCGGCGAACTCGATTAGGGACCTGTGCGACGTGAACCATCTTCAAGACCGTAGCACGGCATAGCTCGAAATCCGCCGGTTATGGGGTCATCACGCGGTCAGTGACCGGATAGTGACCTTTTCTTTTCAATGCCTTGGGCTGGAGTAGCCGTCGCCCTAACGAGGCGTCTGGAAGAAGGTCAATCGCGATCGACGGTTGCGGCGAACTGTGTCATTGACACTGGAGTTACCGCCCGCTGGGTCGGTCCTCAATACGCCGATGGTAAGCTTGCTCATATATGAAGACGCGGTTCTTCGTTTTCATTTGGCAGGCGCTTCTCCTAGGTCCGGTCTTTGCCCACCACTCCTTCTCCGCCGAGTACGACCGGAATCAGCCAGTCACGCTAAGCGGCAGGGTCACTCGGGTCGAATGGGTCAACCCGCACGCGATGGTATACGTGGATGTTTCCGCTCCCTCGGGTAAAGTCACGAACTGGGAGTTCGAATTGGGCAGCCCGAACGGGCTAATGAGGATCGGCTGGAACCGGTATTCGCTCAAGAAGGGCGACCAGATCACCGTCAGGGGTTTTCGGGCACGTGATCAATCCAACCTCGTAAACGCGAACCTCATTACTCTCGCCGATGGAAAGACCGTCCTCAACCCCTTGTCGTCCGGTGACGAGGGCGGAAAGTAAGAAGGCGAGAACTG
>JASHRP010000596.1 GCA_030037375.1 Bryobacteraceae bacterium
TCCGCGTCGGCCAGCAGAAGCAAAAGAAGACGAAGTAGTTCTTTCCGCGAACTACTGCTTTTACGGAAAACCTGCTCTACGGAAGCCGGGCCCGCAGGCTGCGCAGATCACGGATACCCGCTTGCGCGATTTCGTTGTCCGAATCCATCGACATCGCCTCCAGATACGGGACGCTGTCATTCTCTCCCGATCTCGCGAGCACGGTTCCTAGCCAGATTTTTTCGTCCCTGGTCGCCCCGGTAAGCAGCGGATACAAAGCTTGGCGAACCGGCTGCTGCCTGGCAAGCTCCACCAGAAATGCCAGCGCCACGCCCTGATACGACTTTTGATTTAGCGTATTCACCAGGTAACGCAAAGCGCTGAACTCGCTGGTGTCACGGTTGCCGAGCATTACGACGCCAAAAGCCTCCGACAGCCGGGGGTTGAGCTTGTGCTCGGACATGAACGCCTTTTCGAGCACGGGCCTGTCAGCCGGCATTTTCAACCGCGCCAAACCCTCCGCTCCGGCCGCGCGCATGGCGTCGTCCATGTCGGTGAGATCGCGCAGGAAGGTTTCGTGGTCCGAAGGCTCGGCTAGCATCGCCAGCGATGAGGTCGCCGCGCGGCGCACCTTCGGATTACGCGTGCGTCCAATCACCTCACGCAAATCGGGAGCAGCCTCATGATCCAGCAGCAACCCAGCCGCGCCGATGGCCGCGATCTGAATCCGTTCGTCCAAATCGCGAACCAGGAACGTCACGCGCGTGGCCGCCGCGGGATCGCGGATTTTCTGAAAGGCGATTAACGCTTCGTAGATTACCTGGTTATCCTTCGAGTGCAGCGCTTCGCCCAACTGCGGAATGGCCGCGCCGCCGCGAAGAATTCCCAGAGCGCGGCAGGCGTTTGCGCGGCTATCCAGGCTCGCGCCGGATGCCGCCAGCCTTCCCAGCGCTTCGATCACGTCCGGGCGCAC
Organism: Bryobacteraceae bacterium; assembly: GCA_030037375.1. Lineage (GTDB taxonomy): Bacteria > Acidobacteriota > Terriglobia > Bryobacterales > Bryobacteraceae > Palsa-187. Next base: position 953 of record JASHRP010000596.1, read on the forward strand.
CATCACGTATGGATCGACGATCTGATCGTCGGTATCGGTGAACTTGGCCTTGACCGAATCGCCCACGCGCTGCAAGCTGCCGCTGATGCCGGTCTTCAGATAGCCGGGAAGATAAACGTTCACCAGCCCGTCGGTGGCGCGGATCTGAATCTCGGCGTCGGTATCGCCGGCGGCCTTCACCAGCAGGTCCACGGTTTTCGGCCCGCCAATCTCATCGAGCGCCTTCACCGCTTCCACGCGCACGCTGACATCGGTATCCGTTACGTAGGGAGCCAGCTTGGGGATGCCCATCTCGCCCTGCTTGGCGAGGTCGCGCGCGGCGCGGGCCCGTTGTTTGGTATCGCCTTGAATCTGACCGAAGGCCAGAACTCCAGCCAACAGAAGGAAGATTGTATGTTTCACCGCACAAACTCGATCGAAACGCGGTGCGGGATCAGCCCAGCCTCGTGGCCAAGATCGAGCAGCTTTTGAGCGGCCTTCGGCACCAACTCCCCGCAATCCACGGTGAAGTGATTGACGTACATTCCCACGAACTTTTCGGCCAGAGGCGCCTCCAGATCGCGGGCAAATTGCATGGCATAAGCGAGCGCTTCCTCGCGATGGTCGAGCGCGTACTGAATGCTCTCGCGCATCAGCCGGTTGCTTTCGCGTGCTACTTCCGGATCCAGGCCGCGCAGCAAAACGTTGGCTCCCAGCGGCAGCGGCAAACCGTAGGTTTCCTTCCACCAAGCGCCCAAATCGACGATGGTGTGGAACCCCCCGGCGACGTGGGTCAACTGCGCTTCATGGATCACCAGTCCGGCATCGGCCTGGCCGTCGCGCACGGCGTCGAGGATTTTGTCGAACGGAACAACAACTTCTTTGAAATCCGGCTGCATCAGCCGCAGCGTCAAATACGCGGTGGTGAGCTTGCCGGGCACGGCGATGCGCTTCCCCTTGAGATCGCCGGCGGCGATCGGCGACAGCGCCACCACCATCGGTCCGTAGCCGTCGCCGACGCTGGACCCCGCCGCCATGAGACAGTATTTGTCGGCGATGTAAGGGTACGCGTGGTAAGAGACGGCGGTCAGCTCATACGCGCCTTCGCGAGCCTTCTGATTCAAGGTTTGGATATCGCTGAGAACGTGCCGGAACCTGACCGCGGGCGAGCTGACTTTGCCCGAAGCGAGAGCGTAAAACATGTACGCGTCATCGGAGTCTGGGCTGTGCGCACAGACGATTTCAGCAGCTTGAACAGGGACCATCCCCTAATCAGTTTAGAGGCTTTCGAGGTCCACACGCAAAGTCTCGAGCGCGGCTTCGAGCGCCTGGAGCGATTCCGCCACCCCGGTTAGGTTGCCGCTGCGTCCCAGGCTCTCAAGTTTCAAGGCGGCTTCGACCGCGTCGCGCGCCCCGAAGTTCGCCACTGAGCCCTTGAGGCCATGGGCGGTCCGCTGAACGCCATCGGCATCTTTCGATGCCGCCGCTTGGCGCAACTCCGTGAGCCAAGCCTCATAATTTTCCAGGAACAGGTTGGCGATTTCCTTCAAGAGCTCATCGTCGCCGCCCACGCGCGCCAGCGCGGCTTCACGGTCCAACGAGCCCACGGAATGAGGGTTCATAAATGTGTCGGGTCGCCCCACTATTCCTATCGGCAGATTTCGGCGAACGCGTGATATTCTTGGGGATGTAGCGACCGGGCCACCCTAGCTCAGCTGGTAGAGCGGCTGATTCGTAATCAGCAGGTCGCCGGTTCAATCCCGGCGGGTGGCTCCACTAAGTCCTCAAGGTTTCATAGGAATACGGGCGATTATGCTACAAGAGCCGGAATCGTGGATTCCGCACTGTGCCCAGTTTTGTGCCCACCCCTGACCTTCTCCATGGCCTCGAGCACATCGGCGTCGCTGGGGTGCACGTAGCGCTTGGTCGTGTTCATGTCGGTGTGGCCGGCGAGCACGTGGAGCGTGAACGGGTCCATATGCTTCGACCACCGCGTGATGCAAGTGTGGCGCAGCGTGTAAAGAACGAAGGGCGCGACACCCGAAGCCTTCAGCGCGGCCGCGTGCTGTTTCTTTAGGCTCGATGCTTCCACGTGCCCGCTCTTAGTGGGAGCTGGGAATATCCAGGATGACGTCGCCTCGGCGCGACGCATTTCCAGCACCGAGAGTACGCGCGGCGAGCATGGTATGCGCCGCCGGGATCCACGTCCTTTCCCTCCGTGGATTTCAATTGCGCCGTCCCGAATGTTCTCCATCCATCGCAACCGGAAGCACTCCTCCGGCCGCATCCCGCAGTCAATCAGAATGGTGGTGGCATC
>JASHRP010000597.1 GCA_030037375.1 Bryobacteraceae bacterium
CCGCGCCAACGTCACCCAGGATCGCGACGCCTAGATAGAGCGACCACGGATAGCGGTTGATGAGCACAACCAGGAGATTGCTCGACAGCACCACGAATGGAATGCTCACCGCGAGGCCGAAGACAATCAGCGGCAGGTTGCCGTGCGACGCCCCCGCGATCGCCAGAACATTATCCGTCGACATGGTAATGTCCGCGAAGACAATGTAGCGGACCGCCTGCCACATCTGGGCGGGTTTGGCCGCCGCGGTTTCGGCCGGATCATCCGCGTCAGCGAACACCTTCACAGCGATCCACAAGACGAATGCGCCGCCAGCGAGCTTCACGAACTCGACGTTCAATAACTTTACGGCGGCATAAGTGATCAGGATGCGCAACGCGACGGCCGCAATTGCGCCGATAAGCATCCCCGTTTTTCGCTGTTTCGCTGGGAGTGAACGGGTCGCGAGAGCGATCACCAACGCGTTATCGCCGGCTAGGTTGAGATCGATGATGACGATCTTCAAGCCGTCGAGAAGGAGTTGGGGAAGGAAGGCGGGCACCGCCTTCAAGTGTACCCGCTGCTTGCTGACTGCCGAGGCCGCGTATTCGCTTTTGAGGAACTCGCCCGCACAACGGAGCGCGCGGGCAGCTTACTTTGTACATCGGGGGCGCCCGCGCGTCCTTCGCGGGCTAGTAAGCGGTGAGGATGGCTGTGTTAAGCCAGAACGCCTCCAAACGCTGGCTCATTTGGATCAGCTTGTCCAGGTCCACCGGCTTGGGGATGTAGCAGTTGGCGTGAAGGTCGTAGGCGTTGGCGATATCGTCGCAGCCTGTCGAAGTGGACAAAATAAAAACCGGTATCCGGCGCAGTTCCTTCGATCTTTTCACCTCCGCGAGCACTTCATGACCGCCCTTGCGCGGAAGGTTCAGATCCAACAGGATGAACGACGGCCGCGGAGCTTGTTCAAACTGGCCTTCACGATTCAGAAACGCCAGCGCTTCTTCGCCGTCGCTCACTACGTGCAGGCGGCCGGAGAATTGCCCGTCTTTAAAGGCTTCCCGAAGAAGCCGGACATCGCCGGGGTTGTCCTCCACCAGGAGAACTTCGATTGGATGGGAGTGTAGCCTGGAATACGGCATAGCGGATACGTTATAGTGGCGCGTGAAGTGCGATTATCTCGGGTAAAGCGCTTAGTGAGGGAAAAACCTTATGACTTCGCGGCGCTCGCACGGTTCGAATTCTGCATTGCGGGCTTCGCGGGTATCAGAAAGAAAAATGTCGAACCCTCTCCCATCTTGGATTCCACCCAGACTCGCCCGCCGTGACGTTCCACAATCCGCTGAGTGATCGCCAGCCCAACGCCAGATCCTTCATATTGATCGGAGCTATGCAAGCGCTCGAAAATGCCGAAGATCCGCTCCAGGTGCCGGGCTTCGATTCCGATTCCGTTGTCCCGAATTGAAAACAGCCACGCGTCTTTGTCTGATGGGTCTTTGGCCAACTCGGCGGTGAGGTTGATGCGAGGAATAGTATCCTTGCGCCGGAACTTGATCGCGTTGCCGATTAGATTCTGGAACACCTGCGTGAGCAGTCCCGTATCGGCAATGATCATCGGAAGAGATCCGCAGGTAACCTCGGCGCCGCTCTCGCGAATGGCGACGCTCAGATTGGAGCATGCTGCTTCGAACAGGATTCGCGAATCGACCGGCCCGAAGCTGGCCTTCTGTGTTCCGGCCCGGGAAAGCGCGAGCAAGTCCTCAATCAATCGCTTCATCCGCACCGCGCCCTCGACGGCGTAGTGAATGAACTCAGTACCTTCCTGGTCGATCTGGCCCTTGTACCGCTTCTCCAACAACTGCAGATAGCCGGTGACCATGCGGAGCGGTTCCTGCAAATCGTGCGAAGCCACGTAGGCGAACTGGCCTAATTCGGTGTTGGATCGCACCAGCTCCGAATTGATGCGCGCGAACTCCGATTCCACGCGCTTCCGTTCGGTGATGTCGCTAACCAACCCTAGCGCCAGCTTGCCCTCATCGGTTTCGACGAAGCTTAAGCCTATCTCCACGGGGAACTCCGAGCCGTCCTTCCGCCGTCCCGTCAAATCCCTCCCGGCCCCCATGGCTCGAACGCTCGGCGCGGCGAAGTATCCCTGCCTATGGACGGCGTGCCGGGCACGATACCGTTCCGGGATTAGCATCCCAAGTTGCTGTCCCAGCATGTCTTCGCGCGCGTACCCGAACATCTCCTCCATGCGCCGGTTGGCCATGTGAATCGTGCCGTCTTCGGAGACCAGCAAGATTCCCTCCGCGACAGCCTCGACGAACATGCTTAACTTGGCTTCTCCCGCCGCGCGCCGCGTCTCGAGCAACGCTTCCAATTTCTTCTCAGTTTCCTTCCGCGCATCGATTTCACTCTGCAACGCCGAATTCATCCGCTCCATCTCCGTGGCCGTCGGAATCTTGTTCGCCGCCGGAATCAGCCGCACACACGCGATCGCCGTTGCCACCGATAACCCGGCGGTAATCGCTTTGATGAGCCCTTCCAATCGATATGTGCCGTGCCAGAGGTCCCAAACCGAGATCAGGTGCGTGGTGCCGCAGGCAACGATGAACGCTCCGAACCCCACGATCAGGCCGTTGACCGCCAAACCCTTACGCTTCTTGACGAAATACAGCAGGGTGAGCGGAATCGAGTAGTAGGCCAGCGCGATCAAGCTATCCGAGGTCACGTGAAGCCAGATCAATCCGGGCTGCCACAGGAAGCAGTGTCCGTGCGGCATGAAATCCGAATCGAATAGACGCCGGAAGAAGTTTACGAGTCCGCCCACTGGTGATAAAGTGGCGGACGCGCATGGCTTCTCTCACCCGAGCCGGAGCAAGGCTGAGATGGTTCTAAAGCGGAATGTTGCCGTGCTTCTTCCGCGGCATGGTGTCCGTCTTGGTCTCCAGCAGCCGAAGAGCGCGGATCACCCTGGGCCGCGTCTCGCGGGGCTCAATCACGTCATCGATGAATCCGTGCTCGGCCGACACGAACGGATTGGCGAAGCGTTCGCGAAACTCCTCAATCTTCGCCTGCCTGACGGCATCCTGCTCCTCCGCGGTTGCCCCCGCGGCGATCTCCCGCTTATACACGATATTGACGGCGCCCTCCGGTCCCATCACAGCAATCTCGGCAGTCGGCCAGGCGAGGTTCACGTCGGTGCGCAGGTGCTTCGATCCCATGACGCAATAGGCTCCGCCGTAGGCCTTGCGCGTCACGATGGTGATTTTCGGCACGGTCGCTTCGGCGTACGCGTACAACAGCTTCGCCCCATGCCGGATAATTCCTCCGAACTCCTGCGCGGTTCCAGGAAGGAAGCCGGGCACGTCCTCAAAGGTCATGATCGGAATCTGGAAGGCATCGCAGAAGCGGACGAATCGCGCGCCTTTGACTGACGAATCGATATCCAGGCATCCCGCCAAAAACGCCGGCTGATTCGCCACGATCCCCACGCTGCGCCCGTCCAGGCGTGCGAAGCCGATGACGATGTTCTTGGCCCAATGCTCCTGGACTTCGAAAAACGAATCTCGATCCACCACGCGGCGAATGACGTCCTTCATGTCATATGGAACGTTCGATTCTGCCGGGACCAGGTCGTCCAGCTCGGGGTCTTCGCGATCCGGCGAATCGGCTCCGTTGACTGTCCGACGCGGCGGACCGTCAAGATTATTCTGAGGCAGATAGGTCATCAGCTCGCGGATCATGCGCAGACACTCCGCATCATCCGCCGCCAGAAAGTGCGCGACCCCACTCACCGAATTGTGCGTCATCGCGCCGCCGAGTTCTTCTTTCGTCACGTCTTCGTGGGTTACGGTTTTGATCACCTCCGGACCGGTGATGAACATATAGCTGGTGCGATCCACCATGAAGGTGAAATCGGTGATCGCCGGCGAATAAACCGCGCCGCCCGCGCAAGGTCCCATGATCGCGGAGATCTGCGGGACCACCCCGCTTGAAAGCGTATTGCGCAGAAAGATCTCCGCGTAGCCGCCGAGTGAAAGCACGCCCTCCTGAATGCGTGCGCCTCCGGAATCGTTCAATCCAATCACGGGAGCTCCGGTCTTGAGCGCCAGATCAATGATCTTGACGATCTTCTTGGCGTTCGATTCCGAAAGCGAGCCGCCGAAAACAGTAAAATCCTGCGCGAACACAAACGCCGGCCGGCCGTGAATCGAGCCCCATCCAGTGACGAACCCGTCGCCATCGATTACCTGCTCATCCATTCCGAAATCGCGCGAATGATGCCGCACGAGTTTGTCAGTCTCTTCGAAGGTGCCTTCGTCGAGCAGCAAATCGATGCGCTCGCGCGCGGATAGCTTGCCCTCCTTGTGTTGCCTCGCGCGGCGCTCCTCCCCGCCTCCAGCCTCCGCCGCGGCATGGCGGCGGCGCAACTCCTCGATTCGGTCAGACATGCGACGGTCCTGGCATAAGAACAACCAGATTAACGCGATTCCGGCAGCCCAGCCCGATCTCAGTGCAAAATTGTAAAAGGTAACCCGTCCTGATCGGACCTCGTCCCACCACTGTGCCCCGATTGCTGGCCGTTGCGCTGGCCGCGACCGCTGTAGTTTGCGCAGCGCTGCTGGCTCAGGACTCCAGCGGCGGCGCGAATTCCAAGAGCCAAACCCCCACCATTCGTACCAGCGTTCATCTGGTGCTGGTGCCGGTAACCGTCACCGACGCAAAAGGAAAGTTCATTGACGGACTTGGGGCCGAGAACTTCGTTCTTTATGACGACGGCGTGCCTCAGAAGCAGTTTCAAGTCGACAGCTCCGACACGGTTCTCGCGCCAGTCGCGATGGTGGTGGCGATTCAATCGAGCGGGATTTCACAAGCGGCGCTCGACAAAATTCATAAAGTCGGCGGCATGTTTCAGCCGCTTCTCTCCGGCGAGAAAGGCGAAGTCGCGGTGCTGGAGTATGACCGCGAGATCACAGTGGTCCAGGAGTTCACTCGCGACTCGTCGAAAATTAGCGGAGCTTTCGAGTCCGTCAACGGCCGCGTCATCAAGGTCGGCAGGATGCTGGACGCGGTGGTCGAAGGAGTGAAGCTGCTCGACAAGACCCCGGAGAGCTACCGGCGCATGATGCTCGTCTTAGGCGAGTCGCGGGACCGAGGCAGCAAGACCAAGCTGGCGCAGGCCATCGAAGCCGCGCAGCGCGCTAACGTCACCATGTACCCGATGACCTATTCTGCCCAAGCGACGGGATGGACCACAAAGCCAGAGGACACCACGCCGCTTCCCATTGAGCCGGATTACGCCGGCGGCATCGTCGAATTGATGCGGATGACTACCACCAACGCCGCCGAGGAGTTCGCGAAATGGACCGGAGGCCGTCACCTGTCCTTCGCTCGGCTGGAAGGCCTGGAGGATGCGATTTCCCGTTTGAGCGGCGAGATCCACAGCCAATACCTGCTGAGCTTCGTTCCGGAGGAATCCTCCAACAAAGGCTTGCATCGGATTTTGGTGCAGGTTCGCTCTCCCAAGGGCGCCGTGGTCCGGGCACGTCCGGCCTATTGGCCGTAAGCGCTTAGCCTATTTGTTGAGAATTTTCGGCCCTGAAGCGAACTGCTAGGAGTGTCGATAGATGTACCATGGATTCTACGCCATCCGGCTTGGGTTTGCTCGGGCGATTCCACGCG
>JASHRP010000598.1 GCA_030037375.1 Bryobacteraceae bacterium
GCGAAAGAGGCCGAGATGCGCGCAGCTCCAGCGGCCGAGGTACCCCCCAACCAGATCGAAGCTGCCGCAAGGGTCGGTCGAATGACAGGCTCGTCTGAGTTGCCTGCCATTCGCGATCGAATGCTCGAGTTTGCGCGTGAGTATGAGGCTACAAGGGCGAACATGAAGCCGGGTGCCGACCGCACACGCGCAATGAACGCCATCGTCGCGAAAATGCGAACCCTTGGAATCGCCGCCGCACCCCTCCTGCATGCGTTCGCATCGGACGACAGCTCACCTGGAAAGCGGCTCGCTGCTCTCTCTATACTCCAACTGGCTCCCGACTTGTCTTACCTGGACTGGGTCGTCGAAAGGATGAACCGCGAACAGCCGTTCCTTCTCTTTCATGCAAGCCTCGTCCTTCTTGCAATGGTGCGGAGTTACGGAGCAAATCAACGCAGCGAGCTCGATGACGCATTGCGAAAGTCCATTGCCACGGTGCAGGCTTTCAAAGGTGGTGCTCCGGACGTCAACACCCTTGAAACCCTGCGATTGGCGCGAGAAGAGCTAGAGGCGAGCTCGTCGCCGTAGGAACCGCGCGCGCATGTCATCATAAGAGTTGCGCTCCTCGCCCTTGCTCCCCATCTTCCTGATCGTCGCTGTCGATGTCCTGGGCCTGACGATCATGATTCCGCTGCTTCCCTTCTACGCCGAAAAACTCGGCGCGACCCCCTTTATGGTCGGCTGGCTCATCGGCGTCTACGCGGTCTGCCAATTATTCTCCGGACCCCTGCTCGGCCGCATGTCGGATCATATGGGGCGCAAGCCTCTGCTCATCGTCAGCCAGCTCGGCACCTTCATCGGATTTATCATCACCGCCTTCGCGCCCAACCTCTGGATCCTCTTCCTCGCCCGAGCCGTCGATGGCTCAACCGCCGGCAACCTCTCGCTCGCGCAAGCCTACATCTCCGACGTCACCAAACCCGAAGACCGCGCCAAATCCTTCGGCATCGCCATCGGCATTCCCTTCGGCCTAGGTTTCTTCATGGGCCCGGCGATCTCAGGTTTCCTCGCGCGCTATGACTATCGCTATCCCATCTTCGCCGCCGCGTTCCTCTCCGCATGCAGCATCTTCGCGACGTCGCTGCTGCTTCCGTCCGTCAAGGCGGGCGCGGGCCGCGGCGAAGGTCAAGGCGGAAAGCGGCTTTCGCTGGTCGAATGGGGAGCGTACGCGGGTTTCTTCCGCCGTCCCCTTTTGGCCCCGCGCCTTTACGAGTTCGCCGCCTTCGCGTTCAGCTTCGCCTGGTTCGTCTCCGGCCTGCCGCTGTTCGCCGAGCGCCGCTTCACCTGGCACGGCATGCCCTTCGGAGCGCCACAGTTGGGCGCGATCTGGGCCTTCGCCGGGCTGCTCGGCATTTTTTTACAAGGCCCTGGGCTAGGCCGCCTGACCGCGCGCTTCGGCGAAAAGGCCCTGTTGCGAGCCGGATTCCTCTCTTACGCCGCAGGCTATCTAATCCTTGCTCTCAGCCACAGCATTCCGGTTCTGATCCTCGCCACCGGCGTCACCGCCATTGGCGGCTTGGTTCGTCCGGTCCTTACCAGCCTCATCACCCAAGCCACTCCCGCCACCGAGCAAGGCGTGGTCCTCGGCCTCACTCAATCGCTGACATCGGTGGCGCAGATCACCGCGCCTCCGATCGGCACGTATCTGATCGGGAAGGAAGTGCTCAGCGGCTGGGGCTTGATTACCGCCGCCGTCGCCGCTCTGGGCCTCGCGCTGGCTCTTCGGCCTTCCGAGTCCCAGGCCGAAGCGAGTTAGTTCGCGGTAGGAACTCTGTCCACATGGTCGATCACGAGGTAATCCGTCGGGACTTTCTGTGACTCCAGCTTGAGGCCGAGCTGCTCTTGGATCGCGCTGAAGATCGATCCGTGGTCGGCGTGCGGAACATCGGTGGGATAATCCTCGCGCGTGAACATCAGGTCGAAGTCGTACGTGCCCGTTAGCCCGGTCTTATCGACAACCGGCTGTTTGACCTCGCTCTCGATCAGTTGGGCAATTAACTGTGGAGCCGCGTTCTGGAATTTGAACTCGAAGCCTGCGTTCATGCCTCCAAAAGGAGCACCCGTGTTTGCCTTAAGTTTCGAGCCTCCCTTTGCGATGACCATCGCGTAACCCGCGACCATCCTTAGCTCCGTATGCTCCGTCAGACGGACACGTTCTTTTAGAAGATTCTGCAGCATCGGTTGCATCTGTTCCCGAGTAACGCGTGCGTTCCCCGCGACCTTTGCGCTGACATCGTAGTACTGAGTGTTGAGCCACTCTGGCCCTCCCACAATGTATTGGTAACCGCGCAGTCCATAAGCGTTCACGATCAGGCTGTTGAGGGTCGTATGAAACATCGTGTAGCGCTTGAGGGGAAACGTGTTGGACTGATTGGGAGCGTCGGGCCGATTGTAATCGACCTTATTGTGCGGATCCTCCAGCCGCAGCATCGCAACCTCAAAGCGCTGCGGCAGGGCCGGTTGCGCAAGACCGACGGCGAGCGGGAATGCCACGGCTCCAAAGCCAGCACTGGCCAGCAGAATCTTCCTCGCGCGGTCCAACCCCCGTATTTTCCGAGCTCCCATGATCGCCTCGAGCCGCAGAACCTCTTCATCGCACGCCCGCTCCCGTTCTTCGAAGATTCGCTTGCCGATCCACCACACCAAGGGATGGAACCAGAACACGGTCTCGATGAACATCTGCATCGCACCGATCAAGTTGTCCCGCCGGCGGACGTGGCACAGCTCATGTGCGAGAACACTCTTCCACTGCTCAGGCGAAAGTTGCTCGAAGATCCCTTCGGGTAATAGCAGCACGGGCCGGACCACCCCGAAGATACCGGGTTCAAAAAATGAGGGCGACGATATGGCTCGAATGGCAAGACCAACCTCGACCCGCGACCCGCGGCGGCGATTCGCCGCCAGCGAATCAACCATGAAATGGAAGTGCCGATAAACCCGCACGCCCAAATCGCGAACAGAATTTTGGGAAGCCTGTTGGGAGCCTCTGGCGCAGCGATCAACAATGGCGACGCTACCGCCGCGGTGAACGGCTGTCCGACCTGCTCGACAACCGCGGACACACTCGAAGCGACGGGCGGAGCCGTTCGCCATTGAATCTGACTGCCCAACGCAACCAGCGGCGCGAGCGGCACAAGAAACTTCACCGATGCGGCAACCCAAATCCAATGCCGCACTCGCGCGGAGTTCTTTCGCAAGGCCAGCGTCAGCAACAACGCGGCGCAGGCGAACAACGTCGATTGCCACAGATGATTCGCAATCGGAGAAAGAGAATCCGGTATCATTCCGCTTCTTCCTTTCGCTCATGTTCCGAGACGAGCTTCTCCGCCTCCTGCACATCTTCGCGCGTGAAGGAGCCG
>JASHRP010000599.1 GCA_030037375.1 Bryobacteraceae bacterium
GACCGCGTTGCCGCCGGGGCCGGCCAGCAAATTCACTCCGTACTGAACTTCCTTGGAGCGGTCGAGCTCCGCGAATTTGACGCGCAGCAGGATCTGCCGCTCGACCGGAGCCGGGGGCGTCGTAAGATTGTTGACCACGCTCTTGGAGAAAGAGGCGGCCATCGCGCCAATCCGGTCCGCGACGTCTTTGCCCGGAACCACTCCGGTGATCGTGATGACATCGCGCGAGCTGTGAACCTGGACGTTCAAGTTGGGGAAGGACTCCTTGATGAGCTGGCGCAGCGGGTCGATGTTCATCTCGACGTTGACGTTGTACATCGTGAGCTGATTCGACTTGTTCCAGATGATCAGCGTGGCGCTGCCGATGCCCTTGGCGTCGATCAGGACTTCGCGGGTCGAGCGCAGCGTCAAATCGACCACCTTCTCGTCGCTGGTCTTGATCGCGGCGACATCCATCGGGTAGTCGATGATGATGCTTTTGCCCACCGTGAGGCGCAGATCCTCGGCTTCCTGAGCCAGCGCGCCCACCGCCAGGAAGGCCAGGACGGCGCCGCACTGCACGCCGCGTTTCACCAACAGATTGCTATTCCGGATCATGGTCCTTTCCTCTCGTGCTTCTGCCTGGTTACATCTCCGCTTGAGTCCGCGCCGGCTAATTCGCATGGCTGGGCAGAGTCTCCACCGTTCTCTGCGTGCCGCGGAACACAACGATCTGATCCGGCGGAGGCGGAGGCGGCGGAGCGGGCGGAGGCGCCGGCGGAGCCACCTGCTGCGCGGTCTGAACCGGCTTGGGTTTCGGTTTCGGTTCTTCCGAAGACGGGGCGGGAGCGGGCTTGCGGCGATTGGCGCTATACAGCTCCTCTACATACCGGCCCGCGGTCTGTTCCACTTCCGCGTCCGTCGAATTCCGCAGAACCAGTTGAATATGTCCATCCATGTTGGCCAGGGTCAGAGTCTCGGCCTGATCGGGCGTCGCGAGCAGCGTCACCGTGGGAGCTTGAATGGCTTGTCCGCGGCTGTCCGGCTGCAAGGCCTGTCCGGCCAGCAGCACCAGCATGTTTTGCAGGCAGGTAGTGGTCATGTCGCCCTCGCCTCCCGGCGGACGGCCGGTCACCAGCACGTCGACGTGCATGCCCGGCAGCACGTAGCCGGCTACGCTGGCCACGTCGTTGACCCGCACGGTGACGGCGCGCATGCCGACCGGAATAGTCGGCGCGAGACCCAACCCGCTGCCTTTGGGCGCCAGGCGGCCATCGAGGATCGGCTCCTCCAGCAGCATGTTCGAAATGACGCCGCGGTCGAGCACGTCTTCAACCTTCGAGAAGGCGCCCTTGGGAAAAGCTTCCGTGGGAATTTTTCCGATCTTGATGTCGGCCGGCTTGATCACCGTGCCGACCGAGAGCGGACGAGTGGTCAGGACGATGTCGCGCGTGTCGGTGACTTCCTGCTTGCGCGGACTCGACCGGGCCAAGAACTGAAAGAGCACGCTCGTCACCACCAGCGCGAACACCAAGCTCACGCCCAGAACCGTCAACAACCTGCGATCCATGCTTCTTCTCCTCTGCGCGACTGCTCTTTCACGCCGCCCCGCATTCTTTCCTTACCCGCTACAAACCGCCACCCCTTATGCGCTAACCCTTGGGCACCAGCGCGAGCCAAACCCCTAACGCGATCGCCGGAGCATACGGAATTGAATCTCCGCCCGGCGCGGCGCCAGTCCGTTTTCGAACGAACCGTAACGCCAGCGCGCCCAGGGCCAGCAACCCGCCGGCTCCAGCGGTCCACAAGGCCGCCTCGGCCAGACGAGTCGCGCCTAAAAGCGCCCCGAAACCGGCCATTAACTTGATATCGCCTCCGCCCATTCCGCCCAGCAGATAGAAGATCAGGAACGCAGCGAAACCCGCGGCCGCTCCGGCCAGCGCGTACAACAGGCCGCGCCAGCCATACAGACCGGTCTGCCAACCCAACCCTCCCGCCAGCGCGGCCAGCGGAATCCAGTTGGAGATCTGACGGCGGGCGAGATCATCCACCACTGCCGCCACTCCCACCAAAATCGCGATCGCTACCTGTGCGCTCGGCATCCTTTAATACCCGCTCGCTCTCTAATACCCGCTCACTCGCCAATGCCCGGGCGAAAAGTGCCGGATTGCTCCGGCCCCTCCCCCGCGCGCTTCTCCACGCCGGCTTCGACCGGCCTCGGCTCTCCCGCCGGAGCCGTCTTCTTCCGCTTCTTCAGCCGGGGATCTCCCAGCATCAACGGAGCTAAAAAACCCGCCTGCAAGGCAAACTCAGCCAGAGCCTTCCCCGACGGCAGCCGCCAGCTCATCGGATCCATCCACTCGATCGGGATCTGTGGAATCCGTACGCTGGAACTCCGCCTGCTAGTACCTGCACCGCGTTGGTTCGCGGTTGGGGACTTCATCTGTTCTTCGGCTCCAAAACATTCTTCGGCCGCGTCGGTGGTTTTCATTAGGCCCAGGGGCCTCGACACCTGCTATCCTTAGAACCTTGGTTCCGGGCATAAATTACCCGAAGGAAGTACTCAAGGAATACTGCGGGCTAAGAGGATTCGCTTATCGTCACTATCGGCGATATACCAGTCCGACTGCGTCTTCAGGAGCTGCGCCGCGGCCATTTCGCGCGGCAAAAGGACCAAATTGAAGCGATATTTCTCGATTAAATCGCGCCAATCGGGACCGCCGTTGAGCAACTGAAGATATTCATCGCCGATTTTGGGACCGTAGAAATCGCTGCGGCCATCGACGAACACCTTCTGGCTAGGATTTACGTAGATCAAGTAATCCGCCCACTGATCGGTAGTAAGAACACGCGAGGACAGGATCTGAGCGGCGTGATCGTGCACCAGCCGGATGGGGAAGTTGATTTCCGGAAAATCCTTCGGCCAGGGGATCTGGGAACCGGCGAAGGCCAGGCCCGCCAGTACCGCAACCGGCCATAGGCTGGTTCGACGAAAACCTGAGGCTGCGTCCGCGGCCATTTGATTGAAGATCGCCGGAAAGGATTTTTTGGGCGCGCGGCGGGTCCAGACCTTCCACCAATTGGCGACTTCACACGCCACCAGCGGACCGGTGACGGTGGCGTAGAGCGGAACGTGGCGCGCGCTACCGAGGGAGATGTGCGCGAAGAACAAGATCCACAATCCTTCGACCACCGCTTTGCGCCGGAAGAATCCCCCCGCCGCAATCAGGCCGAGCAGAAGCAGCGCCTCGAACTGCATCATGTTTTCGTTGCGGAAGCTGGGCGACATGAATTCCTGGACGACGTTCTTGATCCAGTCCGAGCGCAGGTACTCATAGATGTGCACGTGTAACTGATAACCGTAGGGATTAATCAGAGACGCGGCCGCGCAGGCCAGGGCCAGCGCGCCATAACGGGTCGCATTGCGCCACCAGAATCCGCCCCAGATTTCGCGCGCCGACCAGATTTCGCGCGCCGACAAAGGTCCGCCGATGAGCAAAGCTTCGACCCCGGCTCCCACCGCGCACAATCCCAGAAGCGCGATCAGCGCCACGAACCCGCCGTGCACGTTGGTCCACAAAACGGTGAGCGGGACGAGAAGCCAGACGCGCCGGCTGCGGCGCTGGCGGTCGCTCTCAATCAACCAAACCGAGATGGAAAGAAACAGCAGCGTGAAGATATGCGGCCGGGCCAGGAAATGAATCGACGCCGCGCCCACCGAGAGCAGCGCGACGCCCAGCGCGACGAACGTGTGCACTCCGCGCCAGATCATGCGCCGGACCAGAGTTGTCGCGAATACCGACAGAAGTCCGCCGGTGAACAAGATCACGCCCTTCAATCCGGCCACGCGTTCCAGCCATCCAAACCACACATCCGAGCCCCACTCCCACGCATACCAGGGCGCGCCCGGCTTGGAGAAAGAATACAAATCCTGGTGCGGGACGGAATGATGGTCGAGAATGAATTGCCCGGTGCGAATGTGCCAGCCCGCGTCGCCGTCGAGCAGCAAGCCTTGCCATCCGGCCGCGCCGGAGCTCATGAACAGCCACACCAGGATCGCGAGGAAGAAGATGTCGGAGAGGGAGGGGATCACCAGACGCGCCCAGCGCGAGACGAGCACCGATTCGATGCTGCGCGCCGGAGCGCGCACGACGGGAAACGCTTGCGGCGGCGTCATGCTTCTTCGCGTGCCGAATCGGCCGATTGGGCCTGAGCGGCTAAGCAGTAATTCGCCGGATCGAAGCTGGCACTTTAGGGGCGGATTGCGGGATGGAGCCTAAGCTCCAACATTTTCAGCGCGAACGACTTCCTCGGCATGTTCGGCGCCGAGCAAACGGCGGCCGTGGACGGCCAGCTCAAAACGGTCGCGCACGCCGGTTTTCTCGAAAATGTGCATCAGGTGCACCTTCACGGTCCCGGCGGTGATGGAGAGCGCCCCGGCGATTTCCTTGTTCTTGAGTCCGCCGCAGACGTGATGGACGATTTCGCGCTCCCGCGGAGTAAGGCGCGACGCGGAGCGGCGCTCCGACGATCCGGAAGGCTCAGCCAGCGAATTCTCGACCCACACATTTCCCCGCCCCACCGAGCGCAGGCATTCGCGCAGAGATTCGACCGGCAAGCTCTTGCGGATGATGCCGCGCGCGCCCAGTTGCAAGGCGCGGAAGCAATCCACTTCGGCGAGATCGTTGACCCACAGCACGGGCTGGCAAGCCGGCGAAACGCTTTTTACATCGGTGATGAACTGAAAGACCAGCTTGAGGCCGGCGACCTGATCGACCAGGACGAGATCGGGACGGTGCGAACGGACGGATTCGAGGGCGTCGCTTAATTGCGCGACCGAGCCCAGCAGTTCCAAATCGTCGCAGGAGGAGAGAGCTTTCTCCAACCCTTCGACGACGATGGGCTGAGTTTCGCAGGCGAAAACAGTAGTCGGGCCGACGCGAGGTTCCATTAAGCTAGGAAGTCTGCTCTAAGTTGACTAAATCGACAAGGAACCGAGGGGGGTATAGGTACTAAGTGTCGATTAAAGCGATTCGGCAGTGCGCTGGGCCCCTGGCTAGGAGTGTACTCAGAAGGATTCTCAAGGGGTTTAGGCGATTTGGATATTAGGAACGCCTCTTCGCCCTAGCACTCATTGGGCCGTTCGCGCCGATCCAAAATATATGCGCATACGACTGCTGGCCGCCTTGGTAGGCGGCGCCGTGGGGCTGGCCGCAGCCCTGGCGTTCCCGATCGGCGCGGGCCTGGGACTTACGCCCGCGTGGGCCACCACAGCGTGCACCATCGCGGGATTGGCAGTCGGGTATCTGGCGACCGTTCTGCTCGACGTGTTTCAGACACCATCGGAGTGACATAACCGCCGGCCAACGTGGCGCGGGTTGACATCCGCGCGCGCCAAGTGATACAGTATGTACCATGACACAGCGTAGTGGTCAGGGCCGATTCCGGACTCCTCTCACGGATTTGGACAATCAGGTCATGCGTGCGGTGTGGGACCTAGGCTCGTGCTCGGTCGAGCAGGTGCATGAGATCGTTTCGAAGACGCACGACTTGAAAGAGGGCACCACGCGGACGCTGCTGCGGCGGCTGGAGCAGAAGGGGTATCTCAAGCACGTGGAGAAGGATCGCGCCTACATTTATTCCGCCGTCGAGCCGGCACGCAGCCTGGCGGCGCGCGCACTGCGGCAGATCATC
>JASHRP010000600.1 GCA_030037375.1 Bryobacteraceae bacterium
AGCGAAGCAGGTCCTTTTGTTTCAATACGGTTTTCAGGAGAGCAGGGCGCTGTCCCGCGAGAGGATCCGCGCGGCGCGACCTCCGCCCCAACCGAGGGTTTTGATCCGGTCCGGCTGCGCGGTGATGACAATCTCGAAGCTATCCAGGTCATCGGGCGGGGCGGGGGGCTTGCCGCGCAGCGGGGAGACCAGGGCTAAATATTTGAGAAGAGAGTAGATATCTCCCTCGTTCGGAACCCTTAGGTCGAGTTCCTGGGTCCGCAGCCGGACCTCAATCCCGCGGCTGGCCAAGCGATACGCCAGGAACGCGCAGCAATCGACGGCTTGCTCAAACCAAGACTCAGCGGTGATCGGCACGTCCAAATCGAGATATATGACCGCGCGCCAATCCTGCTCCCGGGCAAATTCTCGAACCTGTAAGGTTCCGGTATGGGCGGTCGCCTTCCAATCCACGTGCCGGGCGCTCTCCGTCATTTCATAAGGACGGATGCGGTAAAAATCGTGGCCGCGTCCCTGGTGCATCGCGGCGATCTCACCCGTGACCGATTCGAGCAGGGCTTCGAAGCCCGGCTGCGGATCCAAACACGGATACACGATTAAATCGTGCCGCAGCGTGACCATCTCCCGGCGCTCGGCGAATCCGAACGGGAAGCGGGTGTAGAACTGGAAGCTTCGTTCCTTCTGCGCGCCTCGTTTTGGAAAATAAAGCGTCACGGACTCCTCAATGGATGCGCCGCCGGGGATTACGGGGAAATTCAGAATCGTGCCGAGTCCGCTCTCCGGCGCTCCGGCGAGATGCACGCTGAAGGACGGCACCCAGCTCTTGAGATTGCGAACACGGATTCCCGCGCGAACGTGGCGGCGCGCGGGGATGTGATCGGGGAGGGAAAGGTCGAGCTCAAGCCCCGCAAGTCCCAAACGCGTCACGAAGCCGGAAATCATCAGCGTCGAAAACATCGCCGCGACGATCAAAAACAGAAGATTGTTCGCCAGCAGGAACGCCGCGCATACGATCACCAGCAAGGCGAGCCGGAACGCGAGTCCGGACCCAGTGACTCTTTGCCGGCCGGCGGGCCAATGTAGCCGCTCCCGCAGATGTTCCAGCGAATTCATGCTTTCGCCATACCGGCGGCCGCGACCCGTCCGACGGCATTCACCAGCTTACGATAGGGCAGTTTGTCGAGAGACTCGAAGCCGATCCATTCGCCATCGCGCCAGCTCGAACCATGCCAGCGAACCAAAATCGCGAGATGCTCGAAATCCGGTTCGGCGGCCGGCGCGATTCCGGAAGCGAGCTCACGAATACGGCGGTCGAGGGATTGGCCCGCGCCGGCGGTTTCGGACAACATGACACGGCGAGGCTCTTGCCACTTGCCTCCGGCGAGAAACCATAGATCGATCGCTTCAGCCGCGGCGGAGGGAGTAATCGCGGCGCCGGCGAGCTGATCGAGCGATCGCGCAAGCTCGCCCGTTAGCGCCTGCACGGAGGCGATTCGCGAAATCCGCTGGTGCATGCGCTCGGCTTCCTCAAATTGCATCTCGGCGCTGGCGCGGTCGCGGGCCGATTCGGCGGTTTGCCGGAGTGATGCGCCGCCACTCCGAAGAAACTCCTCCACGCGGGCCGCTTCGGTTCGATATTCGTCTTTGCTGACGGCTTCCTGGCACGGCCGCAGGCAGCGGTTCATCTCTCCGTAAATACAGCCCGGGTGGTTCGGCGCAGGCGCGAGATTTTCTTCGCAGCGCCTGAGTTGAAATAAATCTAGCATGGCTTCGTTGAACCGGTCGGCGGCCGCGCGGCTGGCGAATGGGCCATACATGAGCCCGCGCCCCACGCGCGTGGTGATCATGGTTCGTGGGAAGGGATTGTCGAGCGTCAATCGGACAAACGCGGGAGCATGAAGGCGCGTGATGCGAGGCCAGTCTTCCGGAAAGTATCGCCGCGCAAGCTCCAAATGCACCAGCGAGGATTCGAGTTGCGAGCCCACTGGCCAGTACTCGACGCGTTCGGCGACGCCGTGAAGATTGAGCACGCGCGAAACGCGATCACGATTGGAGATCAAGCGACGGAGGCGGCGGCGCAGCAGCGCGGTTCGAGCGAGATACGGCGCGCCCTCATTGGCCCATAGCAGAAATACGGCAGCGCGATCGGGCAGGGAATCGATGTCCGCGGGGAGTGCCGTGATTGGCTCGCGCATGGGTCAATTCGATTGTAAACTGAGGGTCAGGAATCCCAATGAATTTCGAGCGGGCGATGGCACATACTCAACGCCAAAGCCGCCGGACGCTCGCCATGACGATCGAGCTTCAAACGCGGGGTCCCGCGCGCTCGTGGCGTCCGGAGTCGGGCGAAGGCATCGAGCTCCACGAAGCGCGGATGAAGCACATCAAAAGGACGCTCGCGGAAATCGATGAGAAGCTGCGCCGGCTAAAAAACTTGCTGTAGTTTTCCCGGCTTGTCGATTCCAGAGGTCGTCATCCGTCATCCTAATGTACGGGGAAACCGTACGAGAGGAGAAAACGATGTCTCAATACCTGTTATTGCTTTATGACAACTCGCCGAGCCTTCGCGCGCTGAGCCCGGAGGAGATGCAGAAGGCCACCGAGAAGTATATGGCGTGGTCGAAGATGCCGTTCACGCAAGCCGGCAAGCGGCTGGGCATGGACGCGGGCAAGATCCTTCGTCCGCACAATGGCAAACCCAAAGTCACCGATGGGCCGTACGGCGAAACCAAGGAGGCGCTGGGCGGATTCTATTTGATAGAGGCCGAGAACTACGATAAGGCCGTCGAGCTCGCGATGACGAATCCGCACGTCGAGTACGGCGGCGTCATCGAGGTCCGCCATATTTTCGGAACGTAGAGAAGGAGGTTAGAGGTACAAGGCAATGAGGTTACAACCTATTGAACACCCGCGCGGTTTGATGATGCGGTTCGCGTACTGGATGACGCGCCGCAGATTCGGCAAAGTGATCACCCCCATGAAAGTGGTGGCCGCGCGGGCGCCGAAGTCGATGAAAGCGACCTGGGAAATCTCCAAGGTGATGGAGCACGGCTTCTCGCTTAATAAGGAATTGCAGTTCCTATTGCACACGCACATCTCCGAAATCAACCAGTGCCTTTTCTGTATCGATATCGCCAAGGCAATGGGACTTCGGGAAGGCGGATCGATGGAGAAGCTCAAGAAGTTGAGCAGCTATCGCACCGATCCGATATTCACGCCGGCGGAGCGGGCCGCGCTTGCATACGTTGAAGAGGTGACGCGGACCAAGACCGCGAGCGACGCCACATTCGCGGAGCTGAAGCGGCACTTTTCCGAGGAACAGATTGTCGAGATCACGCTGCTGAACGCATTCGAGAACTACTACAATCTGGTCAACCGGCCGCTCGGGATCGAGTCCGACGGGTTCTGCGAGTTGTTCGCGGGACAACCCGCCGCACGCCAACCCCTTCATGCCTAGCGAGACCGCACAGGGCCGGCGCGGCCCCCCAAACAGTCCGGAAACCCGCCCGATGCCCCCGCGCCAGGCTCCGTTGTGCGGGCGAGTTCCTCAGAAGACCGGCGAGTTGCTGGAACATTTGTTCCGGCAAATGTCCGGGAAGATGACCGCGCACTTGACGCGAGTGCTCGGTTCGGCGCGCCTCGATCAGGCCGAGGAGATCGCGCAGGAGGCGATGCTGCGCGCGCTTCAAACGTGGCCGTATCAAGGCGTGCCGGAAAATCCGCCGGCTTGGCTGTTTCGCACCGCGCGGAACCTCGCGCTCGATCAACTGCGTCATGAGAAGCTGACCGAGCGCAAACATCAGGAGCTGGACGCACCGGTGACTCCCGCTCCTGATGAGCCTGCTGGCGAGTTGGGCGACGATGAGCTGCGCATGATCTTCCTGTGCTGCCACCCGGAAATTCCGCGCGAAGCGAGTATCGCGCTGAGTCTCAAGACCGTTAGCGGGTTCAGCGTTCGCGAAATCGCACGCGCGTTCCTGAGCGAGGAGGCGGCGATTGCGCAGCGTTTGGTTCGGGCGAAGCGTCATATCCGCGAGCGCGGGATCACGTTCGATTTGCCGGGCGAAGCGGAGCTACGGCAGCGGATGGATGCGGTTCTCGAAGTCCTGTACTTCATGTTCAACGAAGGCTACGCCGCGCATGAGGGCGAGGACTTGATCCGGCGCGACCTGTGCTTTGAAGCGCTGCGGCTCACGCAGTTGATCGCGCCTTCTTCGATCAGCTTACCGCGTGTGCACGCGTTGGCCGCGCTGATGGCGCTGCAAGCCGCGCGATTGCCCGCGCGCGTGGATGCGCTCGGGGATTTGGTGCTGCTCGAAAATCAGGATTACCGGCTGTGGGATCAACGGCTCATCTCGCTCGGGTTTTACCATTTCGATCTGTCGATTTCGGGCGGAGAGATCTCCGAATATCACGCGCAGGCCGCGATCGCCGCCGAACATATTCGTGGAGGAATGTCGGGATCGATGAATTGGCCCGCGATACTGCGCCTGTACGATCAATTGCTGGAGATGACCGGCTCGCCGGTGGTGGCGCTGAATCGAGCCGTCGCCGTGGGGAAGGTGAGTGGTCCCGAGACCGCGCTGGCCGCGATCGCGCCGCTGGAAGGGAGTCCGGCACTGCGCGAGTATCATTTACTGCTGGCGGCGCGCGGCCATTTCCTGCT
>JASHRP010000601.1 GCA_030037375.1 Bryobacteraceae bacterium
TGCGATTGAACCAGGACGTTCTGGTAGACGCGGCCGAACGCGCCGGCTTGGGCGTCGGGAGCGCTTGCTCCGGATTTGACGAGCTGCGAGGCGATCCCGGCCACTTGATTGCGGAATGCGGGGTCGTAATCAGTCGCGTGATAGGCAATCATCGATTGATGAAACTGCGCGCGGCGGGCCAGGATGGTGGTGACCATCGACGTTCCCACGCTGCTTCCGATGTTGCGCATGAAGTTCACCATTCCGGAGACATTGTTTCCTTTCTCCGGCGGAATGCCGACGTAGGCAACCAGCGTAATCGGAACGAACAGAAATCCCAGACCGAATGCCTGAATGATCCTAAGACGTGCGGCCGCCGAAAAGCTGATCAGCAGATCCAGGCGCCGGGTCGACACGAACATGCCTACGGCCAGACACAACCAGCCGAAAGCCATGATGTATTTCGCGGGAATCTTGGTCGTGAGCTGGCCGACGATCGGCATCTCGCACAGCAGCACGACTCCGGCTCCGGAGAGCACCAGTCCGGCCGATTGCGCCGTGTATCCCATCAGCGTTTGCAAAAACTGGGGCATCATCACCAGGCTGCTGAACAATAGCACCCCCAGATTGAACATCATGAGATTCGAAACCGCGAAGTTGAAGGTCTTGAACATGCGCATGTCGATGATCGGCGCGTCGTGATGCAGCTCCCATACGATCAGGCCGACGAAACAGATTGCGGAGGTTACGGCAAGCGTCACGATGAAATGCGAGCCGAACCAATCGTCTTCCTGACCCTTGTCGAGCATGACCTGAAGCGCTCCCACCGCCAGCGCCAGGAGGCTGACGCCGATGTAATCGACGCGCACGCCGGCGCCACGGCGGGCTTTGATATATGGGGGATCCTCAACCATACGCAGCACCAGGAACCAGGTCATAATGCCGACCGGGAGATTGATGTAGAAGATCCAGCGCCAGGAGTAATTGTCGGTGAGCCATCCCCCGAGAGTCGGGCCGATTGTCGGCGCCATGATCGCGGTGATGCCGTAAAGCGCGAAGGCCAGGCCTCGCTTTTGCGGCGGAAACGTGTCGGCGAGAATCGCCTGCGCCATCGGCTGCAATCCGCCGCCGCCCGCGCCTTGAATTACGCGGAACAGGACCAGCATGCCCAGGCTCGGCGCGATGCCGCACAGCAGGGAAGTGACGGTGAACAGCGTGATGCACAGCATGAAGAAGCGCTTGCGTCCGAATGCGCCCGCCAGCCATCCGCTGATCGGAAGCACGATCGCGTTGGATACAAGATACGAAGTGAGGACCCAGGTGCTTTCGTCGTTGCTCGCGCCGAGATCGCCCGCCAGATGCGGCAGGGCCACGTTGGCGATGCTGGTATCGAGCACCTCCATGAAGGCGGCCAGCGCCACGACGACGGCGATCAGCCACGGATTGTATTTCGGCTGCCAGGGCGAGACGGACTCCGCTGATTCGGCCATGAAGGGCTCCTATTCGAGATAGACCTTGGGATCGACCGACATTCCGGGACGAAGCTGGTGATCGGAGTTCTGACCGGCATCGAGATTGATGCGGACGGGAATTCGCTGGACGACTTTCACATAATTTCCGGTCGCGTTCTCGGGAGGGATCACGCTGAAGCGGGAGCCGCTGGCTCCGCCAACCGCGACGATTTTGCCGGTGTAGGTTCGTCCGTAAGCGTCAACTTCGACGCGGACTCTCTGGCCGGGTTTCATGCGTGTGAGCTGGGTCTCTTTGAAATTGGCCGTGACCCAGATGTCGTCGAGCGGAACCACGGCCATCAACTGCTCGCCGGGGGTGATGTTCTGCCCCAGCTCAACGGTCTTCTTTCCGACGATTCCCGTGACGGGCGCGATGATGGTGCAGTAACTGAGATTGAGCTTCGCCTGGTCGACTAAAGCTTTTCTCTGCGCAACTTGCGCCAGAGCGGATTTGGCGCGAGCTTCGCTGACCGCGACTTGCTCCGGCGCGGTCATGGCCGATTGAATTGAGGCGTCAGCTTGCGTGATTCGCTGGTTTGCCTGATCGATTGAAGTTTGCGCGACGATGATGTTCTGCTCCGCTTCACGCACGGCGGCGCGGCGGGCGTCGACATCGGCCTGCGCGGCTGCAGCGGCGGAGGCGGCGGTGTCGTACTGCTGGCGCGGGATTTCGTTCTTGTCAACCAGGAGTTTGTAGCGCTTCTCATCGTCGTTGGCTTTTTGGTAATTGGCCTCGGCTTCGCGAACCAGCGCTTGCGCCGATTCGAGCCTGGCCTGCGCGGCGGTCAACTGGCGTTGTGAGCCGGCCAGAAAGGCCGCGGCATCGTCGCGAGACGATTTTGCTGTTTTGAGCTGGCTCGCTGTGTTCGTGCTGGTGATGGGCACGTCCGTGCGCGAGCTTTCGAGCGCCGCTTCCGCGTCCCTCAAATCGGCTTCGGCCTTCTCGAGTGCGACCTCATAATCCTTGGGATCAAGGCGCACGAGGATGTCGCCGGCATTGACGAACTGTTCGTCCTCGGCACGGATATCGATCACGTTGCCCGAAATTCTGCCGCTGATGGCGTTGATATGACCGTCGATTTGAGCGTCGTCAGTGGTTTCGTAGGTGTTGAAATAGCGCCATAGGTAAACTCCGCCCGTAGCCACGCCGGCGATGAGGACCAGCGCGATTACCCACCGCAACCAACGGCGCTTCCTTCGAGGAACCAAAGTTTGTTTGGCGAGTTCGGCCATTGCTACTTCACCTCCAAGAGTTTTTGAATGCCTTGTTCAGCGCCGCCGATTGCGCGGGCCAGAGACACTTTTGCGATGTTGTGCGCATAGAGGGCCAAAATCAGAGAGTCATTCGCGGACGCCACGGATTCCTGCGCTTGAACCACCTCGATGTTATCCGTGACTCCCGCCGTGAACCGGTCGCGCGCCTGTACGAGAGTCTGGTTGGCGAGATCGAGATTGTCTCGCGCGACGGCCACTTGGTCCGCTGCGGTGCGAACGTCGAGAAACGCCGCGCGCACCTCATATAAGATTTGCGCCGCCAGATCGGCTGCTTCATCCTGGCGTTGCTTCAACGCGGCCTTGGCTTGAACGATGTCGCCTTCGATGCGCTTCCCGTCATAGAGGTTCACTTTGGCGGAGGCGGTGAAGGTGAACGTGCCGTGTGAATCGGCGAGCGTCGTTCCCACATCACCATAGTCGGCGGAAACGCCAGCCGTGGGATACCGCTCGGCTTGCGCTGCCTTCACGGTGTCCTCCGCCGCGCGGATGCGCGCTTGGTAGCTTTGATAGTCAGACCGCTGCTGCATCGCCATGTGGAGCGCATCATCCTGGGTCAGCGCCGTGAGAGGGGAAAACGGAACGGCTTCCGTAACATTGAACTGCTGGCCATCGGGCAATCCGATCACGCGCGCCAGAGCGAGCTTATCTTTTTCGAACTGGTTCTGCTGTGCGAGCAATCGCTGCTGTTGCTGCTTCAGCTCGACTTGAGATCGCAGAACGTCGATGGAAGCGGCCGTTCCCGCGGTCATCTGATCAGCGGTGCGGGTGTAGATGGCTTGCGCGGTTTCCACTTGTGACTGGATTGCCACCACGCGCGACGCGTCAGCCACGATCTCGAGATAAGCATTCGCGGCGGCTTGAACCACCAAATCGCGCGCGTCCGTTACCGAGAGTTGCGCGGCGCGCTTGTTTTCCTCGGCCGCGCGATAGTTCTTGCGCGCCGTCCCGTCATACACATTCCAGGAAGCGGAGGCGCGGACGTCGGTGTAATGAAACGGCCCGACGATGGTCGGGATATTGACGCCCGGAAAATGAAAAGTGAATCCTATGGTTTGCAAGTTTATTTGTTCCGCGGTTTCGCTAATGTGCGCGTCGAGCTGCGGCAGCAGCGCGCTCAGAGCCTGCAGGCGCTGGCCGCGCGCGCTTTCGTCGGCGGAGCCGCTGACCAGCAGACCGAGGTTGGTCTTGAGGGCGCGATCGATCGCATCGTGCATGCTCAGCGCTACCGGCGCCGGCGATACCGTGCCGCTCGGGACGCTGCCCTGGAACTGGCTCGGCTGGAGGCTTTGCTGAGCAGCGACACTCAATGCAGCGATAAGCCCGAGCCCAAGGCATCCTTTCGTGAAACTCATCGGTTTTCTCTCTCCTCCTATCAATGCTCTAGCCATCGATGCCTACTCCGCTTTGATGCACTGGGGCCTCGGTCGGAATGCAATTTGTCTTCGACAAAGAAGAAACACGGGTCGCGGTGGCGAGGTCATGGCTGCGATGACCTGACTCGCGCGTGGCTATGACGGGACGCACGTCCCGCCGAGAGCAATTGTACCCAGATTAAAGCTAAACGTTAGATCAAAGGAAGGCGAATCGTCTTAGGAGCTGACCCTCTTAGAGGATTCTTCGATGGTGGCGTCGGATTCATCCTTGATAAGAGCCGCGCCCGGTACGCGCCCGACGCTTTCCTCCGGTTTGCGCAAGCCCATCTCCAGCAGCCTGCGGGCAAAGCGGGCGTGTTCCCGCACCAGCATCTCCACGCGCGCGCCTTCGCGGCTTTCCAGCGCTTCGAGAATCGCATGATGCTGGTCCTCGGAGATGGTGAAAGCGGTGGGATGAGGCATGATCACGGCGGTGGGAGCGGCAAACGGGATAGATTGAATCCGGCTCAGCGTCCAGTGAATCATGGGACTTTTCGCCAGATTGACTAGCGCGGAATGAAAAGCTCCATTCAATTCCGCGTATCGATTGATGTCATCGATCGAGGGAGGCATGCCAGGAGATAAGACGTAGGGCCGGGCCACGCGATCCAAGTCTTCGTTCACTTGATGGATCGCATCCAGTTCCGACAAATCCTTCAGGCGTTCTGCCGCGAGCCGCGCCGCAGCGCCCTCGAGCACGCCACGCGCTTCGATCGCGTCCCAGAAATCGCGCAGCGTGAATTCGCGGACGATGAATCCTCCGGCGGGTCCCGCGGATTCTAGCAAGCCTTCCTGAGCAAGACGCTCCAATGCCAGGCGGATTGGCGT
>JASHRP010000602.1 GCA_030037375.1 Bryobacteraceae bacterium
ATTCGCGCCGCAACCAATCCCATATCGCGCAGAATGTTTTCGGCGGCCGGTCCCGACCGCCGCACTTTGTCTTCGCGCTCCAGGTGCCTGCGCACCGCTCCGAGATTTAGGTCCAGGAACGTGACCGGCTCCAGCGCATCCATCGCCGCGCGCTTCAGCATCGCCTGTAGCGATGCCTTCGTAATCGCCCGTCCCCCGAGCCCGGCGATCACCGTATAAATCGGAATCGGCAATCCCGAAAGCGCCATCCGCACATCCGTTGCGACGATCCCGCCCAACCCCGGCGCCATCGATTTTTCGAGCACCACCACGCGATTAGCATTTTTGAGGGCGCCCCGCACGGCTTCAAGAGGAAACGGCCGGAACGTCCCGACGCTGACCGATCCCACCGGCATCCCCGCATCGCGCAGATCGTCCACGACATCCTGGACCGTCCCATTCACCGACCCCAGTGCGACCACCACCGTATCCGCATCTTCAACACGATACCGCCGCAGCAGTCCCCCACCCAGCTGGCCGCCGCACGGCCGTCCGAAGCACTCCTCAAATTCGCGGCTCAATTCGGGGATCCGCTCCAGAGCCCGTAGCTGCTTATGATGTGCCAGGTAGCGCACCTCGGTGAACGCCTCCGGCCCTACCATCGCGCCGATCGACACCGGCTCAGACGGATCGAGCACTTGTCGCGGATCGAACGGCGGTAGATACGCGTCCACCTGATTCCGCGTGGGCAGATCGACCCGCTCATAAGCATGCGTGAGAATGAATCCGTCCATGCAGACCATGACGGGACACGAAAGCTCCTCGGCTAGCCGGAACGCCAGGATGTGCAGGTCCGCGGCTTCTTGGTTGTTCTCCGCGAAGAGTTGGATCCATCCCGCATCGCGCAAAGCCATGGAATCGGAATGATCGTTCCAGATGTTGATCGGAGCGCCAATCGCGCGATTGCCAATAGTCATCACGATCGGCAAGCCCAATCCCGAAGCGTTATAGACCGCCTCGGCCATGAACAAGAGCCCCTGGCTCGCCGTCGCCGTGTAACTTCGCGCGCCCGCGGCCGAGGCTCCAATCGCCACCGACAGCGCCGCAAATTCCGATTCGACGTTGATGAACTCGCAGGGCGCAAGCTTGCCCGACTTCACCATCTCGCCCAGAGCCTCCACGATGTGCGTCTGCGGCGTGATCGGATACGCGCAGATGACCTCCGGCCGGCACAGCGCCACAACTTCGGCAACCGCGCGCGAGCCTTCGATTTGCTTAAGCATTTACGATCTCCTCCACGCGCCCGCGGCTCAGGCTGTCGAAAGCCTCGCGCGCCGCGGCGGCATTGGCCTCCGCGATCTTGGCCGGAAACTTCTCCGCAATCGCCGCAAGCACGGAATCGATCTTCAGCAAGCCCGTCAATGCCGCGAATCCGCCCAGCAATGCCGCGTTCGGCAACGGACGGCCGACATGGCGCATCGCCGCTTCGGTCGCCGCCACGCTCAGACAATGCCCCGCGGGAAACTTGCCGGCGAACTCCCCGAGCCCCAGCTGCTCAAAGCTGCGGCCGGAGTTCAGCAATACATAACCGTTTCGGGAAAGGCCATCGAAAACCTCGACCTGATGCAACAGCGTCGGGTCTTGGATGATCAACGCATCTGGATTTGTCACGGGCTCGCGCAGCCGAATGGCTTTGTCGTCGATGCGGCAAAACGCCATCACCGGCGCGCCCATCCGCTCCGAGCCAAAGCTCGGAAAAGCCTGAGCATACTTGCTTTCGAGGAACGCTGCGGAGGAGAGTAACTCCGCGGCTGTCACTACGCCTTGGCCTCCTCGGCCATGAATTCGTATTTGAAGCATCGCGCCGCCTTGGAAATGGCACGTTTCCAGCCACTCGCCGTTAGTGCCTCTCTTCTAAGTGGTTTCCAGCGACCCGAAATTTCAGCGAACTTGACCTAGGGCGAAGGGCTGGGTGATATCACCCAGGTGCGTTACGGGAATAACCCTTTGCTCACTTCCCCAATTCCGCCCACCAGTTCAGCACCACGGTAATAGGGAAGTCCTGCTTTTGCCGCTGCGGAACGAAAACCAGAAACTGCTTGCCGTCCGCGCGGACATCGTAGTCGGCGAGACTGACGCCGTCAACCGCAAAGAGTTGGCGGGGAATGCCCGCCGAAAAACTCTCGCCCGGTTTCACATCGACGGCCATCATCGCCCCAGTCGCGGAGATGAAGAACAATTCTTTTCCGTCTTTCCTCCAGCGAGGCGCAGACCCGCCGTCGATCGATATCTTCCACTCTCCCGAGGCAGGCGGCGCGCGCTGAACGTACACTTCTTGCCGGCTCGATTGGTCGGAAACGAAGGCGATGAATCTGCCATCCGGCGAGAACCGTCCTTCACTGGACGACCCGTTCGCGGACCCGGCCCTGATCGGCTCGTCGGTTCCCGTGACGGGGATCAGACTCAATCCGCCGTTCGCGCCCACCAGCAGGGACTTGCCATCCGGCGACCAGGACTCAGGACTATCCGCTGAAATCCGTATGTTTTGCTTGCTGCCTGCGTCGTGGGCGTCCACGATGTAAATCTTGGGCTGACCGCCGCCCACCTCCACGTAAGCGACACGTTTTGCATCCGGCGACCAAACCGGAGAAACGTCCCTGGCCTTGGAGAAGCTAATCCGGGTAGACGACTTGCGCTCGATATCCGTTAGCCAGACATCTTCGTTGCCGGTTTGATCGATTCGGCTCATCGCCACCGAGGAGCCATCCGGAGAGAGATCGACACCCTGGCCCGAGACCTCGGCTGGAAGGGTGCCCTGCGGTTTGCCAGAGCGGTCGAACCAGGTCAACTGTCCCACCACAGTCACGTTGCCTATCTGATACGCCAGGATTCCCGCGCGTGATGCTCCCACCGCGGGCTTCACTCGCGGATTCGCTACTCGTCCGACGCCGCTAGCCACTAGAGCGGAGGACCCGCGCAACACCCCAGCTTTTGGATCGAATTCCTGCGCAAACAAATCAGAATCGCGCAAAAAAAGTAGATAGGTCTTTCCACGCGGAGTTTCCGCCAGGATGCCCGTGCTATCCACGTCGTCAAGAACCATTGAATGATCCCTTGAACCGAGCGTTGCAAGTTGGATCGACCCATGGTTAAGCCCGGTCCACACCAGGAAGCGCCTCCCGTCTGGAAGGAAGAACGGATGGCCCAACGCGCCGCCGGCAATCTGAGTCACCGGCCCGCCATCCTGCGAAACGCGTTGCATCCCAGCCGGCCCTTGGGTGAGAATGTCGCCGTTCTGACCCCACGCGCCGTGCCACGGTCCAGTGACGGAAGCGAGATCGCGCGGCGCGCCCCCGGCCAGATCGATTCGCTTCAGAACATTATTAGTCGCAAAGGCCAGGGACCGCCCATCCGGCGACCAGAAGGGGTGCATCCCGCCCTCCGTACCTGGAAGAGCGCGAGTCTCCACGCTGTCTATTGGCCGCAAGTGAATGCGCCGCTTGCCGTCAGGGTCGGCGACGGTATAAGCGATTGTTCGCCCATCGGGAGAAATCGCTGGCGCGCCCAAAGGTAAAGCGCTCCCCGCATGCGCGCGGATTTCGAACTGCGCCGCCTGCGGCAAGGGAGCTGGCCGTAGCCACAAGAACGCGAACGCCGCCGCTGCCAGTGCGAACGCTCCGGCGGTCGCAGGCCATATCCAGGACGCTCGCCTCTTTGCCGGTAGCTCCGCACCAACCGGCGCCTGCGGCCGATCCAGCAGCAGCTTCCAATCGCCGATCGCTTGCAAACGCTTCTTTGGATCTTTCTCCAGGCACGCTTCGCATAACCGCCTCACTTCGTGAGGCAACACACTCAGGTCGACCTGATCCTTCACGATCGACGCGAGCATCTCGGTCACGTCCTCGCCCTTGAATGGCGAACGCCCGGTCAGCAACTCGTAGAGCACCACGCCGAAAGCCCATACATCCGCGCGTGTTGTCGCCGGTTTCCCGCGCGCCTGTTCCGGGCTCATATAGCCCGCGGTCCCGAGAATCATTCCCACCTGCGTCGCGGCCACCATGGTGATCGTCGGAGAATCTTTCATCGAAGCCGGCGCGGCCTCTGGCGCCGTCATTTTCGCCAGCCCGAAGTCGAGCACCTTGACCGTGCCGTCGGGAGTGACTTTGATGTTGGCCGGCTTCAGATCGCGATGGACGATGCCCTTTTCGTGCGCGGCCTCCAGCCCGTCGGCAACCTGCCCCACGACGCGCAGAGCCTCATCGAGAGGCATCGGCCCCTTGGGCGATTCCCCCTCGACAAACTCCATGACCAGGTAATTCGGCCCAACGTCATAGAGATGGCACGTGTTCGGATGATTCAGCGCCGCCACAGCCCGAGCCTCGCGTTCGAACCGTTCGCTGAACTGGTCCTTCGATGTTTTAATCGCAACCGTGCGGCCAAGGCGCGTATCGCGAGCTTTGTACACTTCGCCCATGCCGCCCGCCCCAATCGGAGCAAGGATCTCGTAGGGCCCCAGTTGGGTTCCAGCAGCCAGCGGCATGGCTTACTTATCCCCCTTCGGCGCGAGGCGCTGCCAGTTGAGGATCACGTTGAGCTCGGGCTTCGCCTCAACGGCGTTGAGGTTCATCAGGAAGCGCTTGCCATCCGGGTGAACGGCATAGGCGAACAAATTGTACTCGGGCACAATCAGGCTTAGTCCAACCTCGGCGATCTTCTGCGCCGCGCCTAACCGAGGAACGCCGGCCGTTCCGCTGTGGAACCCGACAACCATGAAGTCAAATTGACTCGGCCGACCCGTCTGAGCCAGGTAGAACAACTCACTGCCGCCCTTGCCCCAGCGCGGCTCCCGAGCCCGGTCTGCAACCTTCATTACTTGCCCGCCGGATGGGAACGCCCGAACGTAGACCGCGACCGGTCCGCCCTCGTTTGAACAATACGCGAGCCAACGCCCATCCGGGGACAACTGCCCCTGGCTTTCGCTTGAATCCGTGGCCAGGAACTTCACCGGCTTGCTTTCTTTTATTCCCGGACCGGCCGCCTTACCCGGATCCGGCAGGTACCAGATATCCCCTTTTGTCTGCGGATTTACCTCCGTATAGACGAGATATCGCCCGTCTCGCGACCAATCCGAAGCGTGGCGATCATTCGTGCTGGGAGCGAGCAGAGGCGTCTCCTGCCCGTTTCCATTCGCTTCCTTGAGCACTAAGTTGGGCTTTCCCGCGTCCAGGGTCCGGTACACAATCCGAGCTCCATCCGGCGACCACACCGCGGCCAAGCCGGATTTTCCGTTTGGAGTGAACTGGCTCGACGAATCTCGATCGAGATCGAATAGCCGCAAGAGGCCGAGAGGATCCGCTGGAGTGACTTCGCTGGAAGCGGCGGTGCTTCCGTCGGGCGACAACGATACCCCCCCGAGATCGGCCGGCTCCCCCACTTTTCCCAGCTCCTTTCCTGACCGGTCGATCCAAGTGAGCTGAGTCCGCCGAGCCCTGTTTCCCGCGTAAATCAGCGTTCCGTTTGGGGCGGCAGATGCGGCCATTTGCCGATCCGTCGCCGTGGTGGAGGCCTGCGACGCCACGGCGAATGGGTCGCCCACGGCTTCGAGCTTGGCGGGGTCGAAGGGTTGCGCCATGAGGGTGGTTCCACGCAGAAAGATCAGGTGAGCGGGGCCGTTGGGTGAAACCGGCGGCGAATACACCGCGCTCGAAGGGTCATTCAGAATCTTTCGCGGCTTCGCACCGTCCAGGGACGCTAAATACACTCCGGCAGTCGACAGATCCGCAGTACTCACGCCGTAACAAAGAAAGTGATTGCCGTCCGGCAGGAACACCGGATACTGCGCACGGAAGTTCTCGCCCAGCTTCACGGTGGAGCATTCGCCGCCCGACGCTTTGACTTGCCGCAGATCGCTATCGGTGCCAAAGAGGATCACGCCGGCATGGTTCCAGGTCCCGCCGTATCCAAGACCCGTTACGCCGCACAATGCGGTTGCCGGGCCTCCCCCCGCGGAAATCACTTTGAGTTTTCCACCGGCAACAAAACCTATGAAGCGGCTGTCCGGCGACCAGAACGGCGTGCGCGCGCCACGCGTTTCTTCTAACAATCGGAACTCGTCAGAGTCGAGAGATCTTAGATACAGTTCGTACCGCGCACCCATACCGACGACCATGCGCCGGCCATCGGGTGAGATTTCGAGGTATGCGAGTCTCGCGTCCGGCGGCAAGTTTACGGAAAGCCTCAGCGGCTCGGCGGGCGGAGGAGTCTCGCGAAAGTGAACGAACGCCAGAGCCGCCGCGGCGATGCCCATCACCCCGGCGGCGATCCAACCTACAAGCGCGCCTTTTGGCCGCACCGAGGCCGCGGCGATTTCCGCGGGCTTGTCGAGCAGCAGCCCCCAATCGCCAATCGATTGCAGACGCTTCTTTGGGTCCTTCTCCAAACAAGCTTCGAGAAGTCGCCGTACCTCGAAAGGCACGACGCTGAGATCGACCTGATCCTTCATGATCGACGCAAGCGTCTCGGTCACGTTCTCGCCGTGGAACGTTCGACGCCCTGTGAGCAGCTCGTACAGGACCACGCCGAACGCCCAGATATCCGCACGAGTACTCGCTGATTTCCCGCGAGCCTGCTCCGGACTCATGTAGCCTGCGGTGCCGAGAATCACGCCCATTTTCGTCGCCGCCGCCATGGTGATGGTCGGAGAATCGGCGGGCGACGCGGATGCGGTCTCCGGCCCGGTCATTTTCGCGAGGCCGAAGTCGAGCACTTTCACCGTGCCATCGGGAGTGATCTTGATGTTGGCGGGCTTGAGATCGCGATGGACGATACCTTTTTCATGCGCGGCTTCGAGAGCGTCGGCGATTTGGCTGGCGATCCGCAGCGCCTCTTCGAGCGGCATCGGACCTTTGGGAGATTCGCCCTCGACGAACTCCATGACCAGATAATTGGGGCCGACATCGTACAGGTGGCAGATGTTGGGATGGTTCAGCGCCGCCACAGCCCGCGCCTCGCGCTCAAAGCGTTCGCTGAACTGGTCCTTCGAGGTCTTGATCGCAACGGTGCGGCCAAGGCGCGTATCACGCGCTTTGTACACCTCGCCCATGCCGCCCTCCCCAATGGGTGCATGGATCTCGTAGGGTCCAAGCTTGTCGCCCGCCGAGAGTAACATTGGATTTTGAACGATTTTATCGTACTCGCCTGTGGCAATATAAGTGGCATGAAGAGGATCGCATGAAGCCCCGTGCTCTCCTCTTCGACGCCTACGGCACGCTCTTCGACGTGCATTCCGTCGTTCCCAAGGCTGAATTCGCGGAGCTCTCAAAGCTCTGGCGCCAAAAGCAGCTCGAATACACCTGGCTGCGTTCGCTGATGGATCGTTACGTGGACTTTTGGGACATCACGCACGCCGCGCTCCTCTCGGCCGCTGGCCAGCTTCAAATCCGCTTGACCGATACCCAGCGCGACGCGCTCATGCAGGCATATCTCGCGCCCGCCGCTTTTCCCGATGCGAAGCCGGCTCTCGAAGCTCTGCGAGGCTTCGCGCCGCTGGCGATTCTTTCGAACGGCTCGCCCCGGATGCTCGAAGCCATGATCGCGCATAACGCCTTCGAATCTTACTTCGCCGCCGTCATCTCAGCCGATCGCGTCAAGATCTACAAACCATCCCCTCGCGTTTATGCGCTAGGTCCCGAAACCCTCGGCATTCCCGCTTCCGAAATCCTCTTTGTCTCCTCCAACGTCTGGGACGCCGCCGGAGCAAAAGCCTTCGGCTACCGCGTGTGCTGGTGTAACCGCTCGTCCTCGCCGCCGGACCCTCCGGATTTCACTCCCGATCTGACCGTCCAAAGCCTCGAAGAAATCCCCGCGCTCTTCTGTTGACTTTCAACAGGACTTCCTATATTCTTCCTGTGGACGGTCAACATGTGGTCTAAACTCCCTTACATGGC
>JASHRP010000603.1 GCA_030037375.1 Bryobacteraceae bacterium
TGCCCAGCTTCGCAGGCCTTTTGCCAGAAGGCCGGATCGCTGCCTGGATGTTTGCCGCCTAGATACCCGGTCCCAAGCATGCATCCAAAGAAAACTATCCAGATCCCCATGAATCCAAAATTCGCCTGGCGAGGAGTCCAATTCGAAAGCGCCTGCAAAGGCCGGAGCTTGCCCTCGATGACCCAGTTCCGCCGGGAGAGCCAGGCACTGAGAGCGATGCTGGCGCGGTCCAACGCGCGCACCGTCAAATTGAGTAGCGGCACGCAGAGCAGCTTGTCGTAAAACGTGGGATCTCCCAGGCTGAACAGCAATCCATAGATCGCGAATACGCCCGCGCCGTATCCCGCGCCGAAGATCAGCTTTCCAAAATTCTTGCGGGGCGATGTGGCTGGATCGGTCACCAGCAGATGGAGCCCGAGGAAAACTGCCGGATGGATGTTGAAGTCGATGAACTGGTACATGCCGGTAGAGGCGGTGTAGATCCCATTGAGCACAAACAGCGAGGCCGCCGCGGACAGCGTGACCAGGGTCACCGAGAACAGGCCTTGTACGACGAGGCCGAGCAGGAAGATTTCGAGATAGATATTCGGCGGATTATTGAATGTTGTGGAAATCTGCTCGCCCCAGGTAATGCCTGTTGTGCGAGTCGCGAGCAAGACCAGAGACGTCAGGAAAAGGGCGAAAGCGGAGGGATTGAAAATGTGGGTGACACGGCCGTCGCGTTCCCATCTCACGAATTCCTTGCCGAACACGATAATCGCGATCATGACGAACTGAAGGTAGAACCAGTCGTCACGAAACCACAGGAATAGGTTCATGCTGAGGATGATCGGAATCGGACCGAAGCCAAGAATCCAGTTGTCTCGCCGGAACCAGCACACCAGCATGTCGAGGACGTAGAGAAAGAACACCTGCGCGGCGATAAGCGGGATCTCATGGTAGACCTCGCGCCAATACCAGCCCCAGTAGGCGTAGACGCTGGAGTGCATGATCATCTGGACCCAATGCACATCGCGGGGAACGAATTGGCAGGTCAGGGCTCGACCGGTCGTGCGAACGTTCCACCAAAGCGCGCAGAGCCCGGCCAATAGCAGGCCAGCGGAAGCTAAAAACGAAGCCGTCAAATTGGGATTGGCGTTAACGCGCGGGAGCAGGGAGAAACCGGCGAAGATCAACGTGAGGAGCGCAGGCAGCCAAAGGGGCGAGCTCTGACGCTTAACGTCCCGCGCGGCGGTGGTTTTTGATCTGACCCCACGATCTGGGGCTGCGGTACTTCTGGCCATTGCTACATCCCGCGGCGTGGTATCAACGTCGTCGCGAGCGCTTTCAAAAACGTTCGCGGAAATTACGACAAACTGTCACAGACGCTATCGCAGACAAACCGACTGCGTAACCATGACTCGTTGATGATATCAATTGAGCAGGTTGATAGGGATCGGATCTCTAGTATTTCCACGGGCCGGGCGAGTAGCGCGCAACGACTCAAAATGAAGCTCCAGCGCGGTGAAGTCGGGAGAGCGTCGCTGACGACAAACGGAAGCCAGCTCCTGCGCTTGCGTGTCGGGTAAGACTCGAACCTGACAGTAAACGGTCCAGCGCGCTTGGACGGCGGCAGCTAATGGATTCAGCGCACGGGGCATTGGGTCCCCACCTTGGAGACGTTTCGAACTTTCGCGGCATAACGCACAGGGGTTCGAACCGAGTCGAGTCTTTCCGTAGCGCGGGGCTGCGAACGAATATGGGTGTGTCCAAGGTGGGTGCCCAAGCGGCATTTCATCTCGAGTCCGCCAAGCATTATTTGTTCTACTCGCTAATATGGCTTAAGCTGCCGCTCGCCAACCGCACCGACGATCCGGCCGGAGGGCTGGCCTTTGATTTTCTCGCCGAATCAGAGGCCGCCGGGGTTCCGGAGGTACGCACCGGGCACGATCAAGGCGTGATAACGATCAATCTGAAAGAGGCGGACGACGCCCAGCGCGAACGGCTTCGGACTGCGATGGGCGAGACCTATCGGACGGTACTCGGCCATTTCCGCCACGAAACCGGCCACCCTTTCTGGAATAAACTCGTGCGGGATTCCGGCAGACAGGAAATATTCCGCCAGTGCTTTGGCGATGAGACCGCGGACTACGCCGAAGCATTGAAGCGGCATTATGAAAGCGGGCCACCGGCAAGCTGGCAGCAACATTACGTAAGCGCCTACGCGTCGTCCCACCCCTGGGAGGACTTTGCGGAACCGTGGGCTCACTATCTTCACATCCTGGATACGATCGAAATGGCCTCGGCTTTGGGTATCCGCATTCGGCCTGCGCTTGGGTTCAGCGCGGATCACGGCGCGGTGCTGGACTTCGATCCATACGCGCGCGGCGAGATGGATCGGCTGATCAGGGTTTGGCTTCCGCTTGCGTCTTCAGTGAACGCCATCAACCGTTGCATGGGCGAGCCCGATTTGTATCCGTTTATCCTCTCGCCGCATGTCATATCGAAGTTAGGTTTCATTCACCGGTTGATTCATTGTTCCCTCTGAGACGCGGGAAATCCGTCAACTCTTCCGTCCACTGGCGCAGGCAGACGTCGTGCCGCGGCTGGCTGATGAACATCCGCGTAGTCACCAGCGCCGTTAGACGAGGGAGAAACGGCAGATAAGCCGAATCCGGCACCCATTATCAACAAATCAGATACACGCCGGCGGCGACGAAGGCGCTACCGATGACGGCACTCCGCGGCGCCTCCGCGGAGTGGCCTCACGGTTTGGCGCCGAGGCCTCGAAGCCCCGATACGTGGGACGGAATTCGCGAAACAACTCGTGGCTTTCGGAGTCTATTGTCTAGCAAGAATATACGCATTCCACCGCGACGTTGAGGTAACCGAAAATTCGCCAAACTTTCCTGATCTTTG
>JASHRP010000604.1 GCA_030037375.1 Bryobacteraceae bacterium
TTCGAATCCGCGAACGATGACCAGCGTCACCGTGGCGTTCCAAGCCGCGTCCGGCGGCAACATCAGCGGGACCACCTCATTTACCGAAAACGTCGCGAGCCTCTTTTCGCAGTTCTACAGCACGGCTCAATCGCAACTGGCCGGCAGCTTGTTCACCGGGTTCGATGTCCCGGTCACCATTTCCGGGAACATCTCCGCGATCGGATCGGTGACGGTCACATTGACCAATTCGCTTGGCAACTCGCAGCCGTTCACGGAGCCGCTGACTAGCGCGAACACCTGCACGGCTGGCTCGTCATAACGCGCGAGACGCCCGACGCCCGTCAAGGCCGTTGAATCATCTCGATGCGATTGCCCGCCGGGTCGATCGCGATGCCGATCACGATGCCGGTGTTCCCGAACGGACGCGGCTCGCCATCCATTGAGCCTCCCGCGGCCTTGATCGCGGCGACCGTCGCGTTCATATCCTTCACGTTGAGAATCACGTGCGGGATCGGATCTTTCAGGTCGTCCGAATCGCGGTGCATAATCACGATCGGCTCGCTCTTGTTGGCCTTCGCGGCGTCGGCGGTCGCGCCGAAGTTGACGAAAATCTCCGCGTTTCCGGGAGCCGCATTGATCCGGTTCACCTCCTGCATGCCGAAGGCGGCTTGATAGAACTTCGCCAGCGCGGCGGTATCTTTCGCGCCCACCCGCACCGAATTCAGCGATACCTGCGCGGAGGCGACCCCCGCAAGAAGCGCCGCGACCACGGCCATCCCGGTCTTGTAGTTGTTTTTCATCGAAATCCCCCTTGCTTCGTTTGGCTCCTACCTATCATAGACCGGGTCGCTGGCGGCTTCTCTCCGCAATCAGCAAGCCTTCCGGAGCGCCATGCTAAGGTGAATTTATTCGCGAGACGAAACCATGACCTGGTCCATGAACCGGCGGCAAGCCTTAGCCGCGTTTGCGTTTGCTTCAACAGGCGGCAGCATCAACGCGCAAACATTCGCGCAGCGTATCGATGCGATTCTAGCGAGCAGGAATCGAAAAGACCAACCCGGACTCGCTCTGTTATTGATTCGCGATGGCGTTATCGTCTCTCGCCAGAGCTTCGGTCTCGCCGATCTCGACTCGCGGGCCCCCATAACCCCGAATACGCAGTTTCTTCTAGGATCCGTCACCAAGCAATTCACCGCGATGGCCGTCATGATTCTCCAGGAAAAAGGCAAACTGCAATACATGGATTCCCTGGCGAAATTCTGCCCTGAGTTCCCCGGCTACGCGCGGACCATAACGATTCGCCACCTTCTAAACCATACCTCGGGCCTGCCGGAATACGAGGAGCTTCTGGTAGGCAAGGTCGATTTCAACAGCTACTTTCAGTCCTCCAAGCGTCCGCGCGCCGCCCACGAGTTCACATCGCGCGAGGCTCTTCAGGCCCTAAGCCGGCAGCCGTCGCTGCGTTTTCAGCCAGGCGAGAAATTCGAATACAGCAATTCCGGGTACGTGGTCCTGGCTCAAATCGTCGAACGTTTGAGCGGGATGCGTTTCGCCGAATTCCTGCGCCAAAACATCTTCGACCCCCTCGGAATGCACGACACCCTGGTTATCGACGAGCGTCAGCAGAAGGCGCCGCGCCTTGCGATCGGTTATGGCATGCGCAACGGCCGCTGGGAGGATATCTCATATACGCCCGAAAACTTCATCTACGGCGAAGACGGGATCTATGGGACCGCGAACGATCTCTACAAATGGGATCAGGCCCTATATACTGAGCGACTTGTTCGCCGCTCAAGCCTGGATTTGGCATTTACCCCCGGCCGCGCCAACGACGGCAACAATACCGATACATACATGACCGCCATCTTGAAAAGGCCAACTTCTTATGGGTTCGGATGGTTCATAACCTCCTTTAACGGCACACTGGAAACGGAGCACGGCGGCTTCTGGTCGGGGTATCGCAGCTACATCATTCGGATCCCGCCGCGGCGGACAACGGCCATCGTCCTCATGAATTCCGCGGACGATGAAGTAGGTTTGCTTGCGCACCAACTGATCGAAGCGGTTGGCCCGTAAGCCGGAGCCCCCTAGCAGGCTACGGAAAAAGCGCGCGCTGACGCGAGATTAATTCCCCAGGTGAGGGGTCTGGAGTTGTTTGCTCCCGCTCCCTGGCCGCTTCGGGGGGGACCCGAGGGGTGATTTGGCGCGTCTCAGACTGCTGCGGGTATAAGGTTGCGCAATCGGATCAAGTTGAATGCGGCAGCGGCAAAGGTGAACATCCAGCTGACTCGTTTACGGCCCCGGTGCTTGGTCTTGCGCAGGCCGGCGATGGTCTTGATCCAGCCGAAGATTTCTTCGACACGTTTGCGCTTGCGCTGGCTCACGACGTAACCCTCGTGGCGTGTGGTGCGCGCATCAATGGCGCTTGATCGGTTCTTGTGCTCATTCTGCGCCACGTGCGGTGTCACTTGGATCGCGCGCAACGAGGCCACCATTTGCTGGGTGTCGTAGCCCTTGTCGGCTCCCAGCGTGATGCGACGCTCACCGCGCGCCACTCGCCAAGCCATCACCCAGGCGGAATCACGCTCGGCCTTGCCAGTCGATTTCGTCAGCCGCGTGTCCACCACCAAGCCGTTGCGATTCTCCATCAACACATGCCCCAGGTAGCTCAGTTTCGATTCACTACCGCGCGACTTCTTAAACAGCCGCGCCTCCGGATCGGTCGTCGAGCGATGCGTGTCGTTCCTGCGTTCCTCGCCATGAAAATTGCGCGTCGGATTGCTGCCACCATCTTCTGGCGGCTGGCCCTTGCCGTCTTTGCGCTGAAAACTCTTCTGCCCGGCCCAGGCTTCGATCAGCGTGCCATCCACGGTAAAGTGTTCGGTTGACAATAACTGCTGTGCTCTGGCCTGCTTCAACACTTGCTCGAAAAACCCGTCAGCCACTTCGCTCCGCAACAGCCGTTCGCGATTCTTGGTGAACACCGTCACATCCCACACTGCCTCGTCCATGTCCAACCCGACAAACCAACGATAGAGAATGTTGTAGTCCAGTTGCTCCATGAGCTGCCGCTCGCTGCGAATCGTGTAGAGCACCTGCAGCAGCAACGCACGCAACAACTTTTCCGGCGCAATCGATGGCCGACCGTTCTTGGCGTACATCCTCGCAAACCGCGGCGACAGGCCTCGTAACGCCTCATCCACCATTCCCCTCATAGCCCGCAACGGATGATCCGCCGCGATCCGCTCCTCCGCTGTCCGGTAACTGAACGCTCCGCTCTGTTGCGTGTCTTCGCCTCGCATACTTACAAAGACGATTCACTTTGTTTTAAGGTGTCGGGCTAGGCAAGTTTTTCCGCAGCCTGCTA
>JASHRP010000070.1 GCA_030037375.1 Bryobacteraceae bacterium
TCCCTCGCGCGGGAGTAACTCAGCTGGTAGAGTGCAACCTTGCCAAGGTTGATGACGCGGGTTCGAATCCCGTCTCCCGCTCCAAAAACCGCACAACCCGTTCCCAGTACCGGACAGTACAGCCTCGTTCTACCTTTCCACATCGATCTCTAAACCGCTGATAATCCGGTAATATTGGAGCATGCGGCGGACTGGCAGGCGGGTTGCGCCTGCGCTTCTGGCTGACAGCAGGCAAAACGGAGCGCGGCGGCAGCTTATTTTGCCGGATCGAACGATGCCCGCGCGCCCTTTGCGGGCCGCGGATGAATCGACTGTGCCGCATGCGGGAAGGACCACCGTTTATGGATATTAAGCGTGAAGGCGTCGCAAGAAAGAAGCGCATCAAGTACGCGGCATATTCGGTGCTTACGCTGGCTCTGCTTGGATCCGGCACGTACTATATTTCGAAACTCAAGCCCGCCGCGCCTTCGGTGGAATGGGCGACCATCTGGCCGGGCACAGTCAAGCGCGGACCCATGCTGCGCGACGTCAAAGGCTCCGGAACGCTGCTTCCCGAGGACATTGTGTGGATTCCCGCGCCGGCTGAGAGCCAAATCAGTAAAATCCTGGTCGACTCCGGCGACCGCGTGAAACCGAACACGGTTTTGATGGTATTAACCAATCCGGACATGGAGCTCGCGGCCAATGACCTCGATTGGCAGATCAAGAAGGCCGACGCAAGTCTCACGGATACACGAGTCCAACTGGAGAGTAAGCGCCTGGATCAGCAATCGGAAGTCGCGGCGGTCGAAAGCGATCTGAAACAAGCCCAACTCAATAAAGATACCGATGAGCAGCTCCTGAAGATGAACCTGAAGAGTGAACTCGAGGTGAAGCTGACCGTGGCGAAGTGGGAGAACCTGCAGGAAAAAGCGGAGATCGAGAAGAAGAAGCTGGCGAATATGACGGATTCGATCAACGCTCAAATCGATTCGCAAAAGGTCCAGATTGAGCAGCTCAAAGCGCAACAGCAGCTCAAGAAGCAGCAACTTGCCGACCTCACAATCCACGCCGGCACCGAGGGTGTGCTGCAGGAGATGACCTATCAGGTCGGCCAGCGCGTTCATACGGGCGACGTCCTCGCCAAAGTGGCGCAGCCCTGGAAGCTGAAGGCGGAGATCAAGATTCCCGAGACTCAAGCGAAGGACGTGGCGATCGGCCAAGTCGCCCAAATCGACACACGGAACGGAATTATTCCTGGACACGTTATAAGGAAAGACCCGAACGTGGTCAACGGAACCGTGACCGTGGATTGCCGTCTGGATGGGGCGCTGCCGCCGGGAGCGGTGCCGGATTTGAGCGTTGACGGAACCGTGGAGATTGAGCGTTTGGCGGATGTGGTTTACGTGGACCGGCCGGTTTTCGGCCAGCCCAACAGCCAGGTGAGTCTTTTCAAGGTCTACCCGGACCAAAGCGGCGCGGACCGGGTGACGGTGAAGTTCGGCCTTGCTTCGGTGAATGCGATTGAGGTTCTCGACGGTTTGAAGGTGGGCGATCAGGTAGTCCTAAACGACATGTCGGACCACGATCAGAATCAGCGAATTCGCTTTACGCACTGAGGGAGCAGCTTAGGAGATTCCATGCCCGAGCCTTTGATCCATTTAAATGGCGTGACTAAGGTCTTCGTGACCGACGAAGTCGAAACGCATGCGTTGTCCGGGATTCATCTGGACATTCAGAAGGGAGAGTATATCTCGATCGCCGGGCCATCCGGTTGCGGCAAATCGACGCTCCTTGCCATTCTGGGCTTGCTCGATTCCCCCTCGGACGGCCACTACACGCTCAACACTCAACCGGTGCAGGGCCTGAAGATGTCCGAGCGGGCGCGCATCCGCAACCGCGAGATCGGTTTCATCTTTCAAGCGTTCAACTTGATCGGCGATCTGACGGTGTATGAGAACGTCGAATTGCCGCTCACTTACCGCGGCATGCCCGGGGCGGAGCGCAAGAAACGGGTGCATGAGGCGCTGGAACGCGTCGGGATGAGCCATCGCGTGAAGCATTACCCGTCGCAGCTCTCGGGCGGCCAGCAGCAACGCGTCGCGGTGGCAAGGGCGCTGGGCGGCGACCCATCCATTCTGCTCGCGGATGAGCCGACCGGGAACCTCGATTCCGCGAACGGCGAACAGGTGATGGACCTGCTGCGGGAGCTGCACCGTTCCGGTTCTACAATCTGCATCGTGACCCACGATCCAAGGTACGCGCGTTACGCTGACCGCTCGATTCATCTGTTCGACGGAAGAGTCGTAGAGGAAACCGCCGAAACTGCTTAGGTCCCTACCCTAGTACGAAATTGGGTCTCGATGTCCATGGAGACCCTGGTGCGCCTCTCCGATAGGACCAGAGAGGAGCAATTGTGAATACTTCCGCCGAGCCGGTCCAGGACACACCCGTCCAAAGCATGCCGGTACAAAGCAACAGCGTTTCAGCCCCGATCGCCGCCTTAGCGAAAGCCATTCAAGCCGCGCAGCCGGAGCAACAGGCTTCCGGCCGGGAACCGGAAGGGTCGAGCACTCACGCCGTGGTTCCACCGGTACCGGAATCGCTCGAAGAAACGGGCATTTCATCGTCGTTGGTGGAGCAGTTGATCCTGAAGTACCTTTATTTTCGCGGCGAGATGCTGGGCCGGGAGATCGCGGCCGCGCTCGGTCTCCAGTACAGCCTGATTGACGATTTGCTGGAGTCCCACAAGCGCCAGCATTACATCGGCGTGAAGAAGTCGCTGGGGATGGGCAATAGCTCCGGATTGTTCGCTCTGACGGAATCCGGCCGCAACCTGACCCGCGAATTTCTGGAGAACAACCTGTACGCCGGTCCCGCGCCGGTGCCCCTATATCAGTACGCAGAAGTGGTGCGGAGGCAGAAGCTCCGCGACAACTGGCTGACGCCGGACCTGCTGAAGAGCGCCTTCCGCCACCTGGTCGTCGAAGCGGACGTGCTGGCTCAGATTGGTCCGGCAGTGAACGCGAGCAAGTCATTCCTCATTTATGGACAGCCGGGCAACGGCAAGACCGCGTTGGCCGAAGCTTTGTTCCGGGTGGAAACCGAACCGATCTACATGCCCTACGCGATCGAATGCCAGGGCAACATCATCCAGCTCTACGATCCCATCTATCACCAGAAGATCGAAGACCAGGAGATGGACTTCTCCGCAGCCATTTCCCTTCAGCTTCCTTACGATGGACGCTGGCTCAAGTGCCGAAGACCGTTCATCATCACCGGCGGCGAGCTGACGCTAGAAATGCTGGACCTCAGCTATAACAAGGTCTCCCGCGTTTACGACGCTCCCTTTCAGCTCAAGTCCAACAACGGCATCTACTTGCTGGACGACTTCGGCCGGCAAAAATGCACGCCCGCGGAGATCCTCAATCGCTGGATCGTACCGATGGAGCGGCACACCGATTACTTGACCTTTGAAGCGGGCGGCAAGATGACCGTGCCTTTCGAGGCATTCCTAATCTTCTCGACCAACCTGCGTCCGGATCAGCTCGGCGACGAAGCGTTCCTGCGCCGGATTCAATACAAGATGTTTTTGCGCAGCCCGCGCGCGCCGGAGTTCATTCAAATCTTCGAGCGCTTCGCGGCCTCACGGTTGCTCGAATGCCCGAAGGGGCTCGCGGATGAGTTCGTCGAGAAACACTACATCAAAGGCGATAAGCGCCTCCGCCGTTGTCATCCTCGCGACGTCATCAGCCACGCAATCGACATCATCCACTTTGAAGCGCTCCCGATGGAACTGAACGCGGATTTACTGGATCGCGC
>JASHRP010000605.1 GCA_030037375.1 Bryobacteraceae bacterium
GCGGGAAATGGTTATGCGC
The DNA here is from genome assembly GCA_030037375.1 of Bryobacteraceae bacterium. Taxonomy (GTDB): domain Bacteria; phylum Acidobacteriota; class Terriglobia; order Bryobacterales; family Bryobacteraceae; genus Palsa-187. The sequence goes on from JASHRP010000605.1 coordinate 20, forward strand.
GTTGCTATTGCTCATGTTGCTGCCGTATAGCAGAATCGAGTGATCGATCAAGCTGCCGTCGCCATCCTGCGTATTCTTCAGCTTGTCGAGGAACTTCGCGAACAGCGTCAAATGATAATGCTGGATCTTCACCAGCTTCTCGATCTTTTCCGGCCGGTTCTGGTGATGCGAAGTCGCATGGTGCCCGTCCGGCACGCCGATCTGCGGGTACGTGCGGTTGCTCACCTCGCGAGCCACCATGAACGTCGCGACGCGCGTCACATTGGCCTGGTACGCCAGCGCCAGCAAATCGTACATCAAGTTGATGTGCTGTTCGAAATTGAACGGAATGCCCGCGGGCGCGGCCGGCAAATCGGTATTGCCCTGTTCGTCGCCGCCCTTCTGAATCCGGCGCTCGATCTCGCGCACGTTCTCGAGATAATCGTTCAGCGTGGACCGGTCCGCCGCCCCCAGCGTCCGCTGCAAATCCGAAGCCTGCTGCGTGATCGCGTCTAAAATACTGCGCTCTTCCTGATTGTGAGCCAGGCGGTCCGCCGCGCTTCCGCCCTGCCCGAACATCCGTTCGAAAACCTTGCGCGGATTGATCTCCATCGGCTGCGGCGTGGTGTGCGTGCGCCACGAAAGCGTGTTCATATAGATGCAGCCGTAATCGCGATCGCAAGCGCCGATCAGTCCCGAATGATCTTCCGTCGCCAGCTCGAGCGACGGCAGCATCGTATCCTGCCCAATGTGCTGCGCGGCAATCTGGTCGGCCGTGATTCCCGCATAAGCATCCACGCCCTGCGTCGGCTTCGGCCTTACGCCGCTCAACCAAGTGGTCGGGCTCAGTGAGTGAACCGCCGTCGAATCGGCCGCGCGATGTCCCAGCCCGCTGACCACATTGAGCTGGCTTGCGAACGGCTCCAGCGGCTTCAGAATCCGCGTAAATGCGAACCCCTTGCCTTCCGCTGCCGGCGTCCATTGATCCATGATCGCGCCGTGCGGGATATACACGAACCCGAGCTTCGGGCTCGCCTTCGCCGCGGTCTTACTTAGCAGCGTCTGTGCCGGCAGCATGGAATCGAGCAGCGGCAGCGCCATCGTCACACCTACGCCCCGCAGGAACGTCCTGCGATCCAGGTGCTTTTTGGTCAGGAACATGGTTCGGCTCTTCCTCCTCAACCGGAGTCTGAAAGCACTATACCACAAGGGTTTACGGGTGAGAAGTCCCCTTCACCCTGTAGGCAATCACGATCCCGAGCGAATAAAAGCAGCACGCGAGCGTCGGAAGAATCAGGAAGAGTCCCCAAGCAGCCTCGCCCTCCGAGCCTGGCCAAAAGTCCAGGATGACTTCACTTCGACCGAAATCAGCGAGATCCCAGAGAACCGCGAGAACAGTAAGCGCCACCGGCGGAGCCCAGGCCCAACGGCCTCCGTACTCGATCACCCAGGGCACGACCGTTTGAATCGCGAAACCCAATATGAATCCCGATGCGGTGAAGACGATATACCCGACAAGATCCTCTGGAACCCGATTTGCAACTATGTGCTCGGCGATCAGCACAGCGATGAAGCCGACGACCAGATTCGCTGGCAGAGCCAAGAACAAATGGAGCGCAATCAAAGCCGACTTAGGCCAACCGCGGAATCCGTAGCCGGGTGCTTCGTACTCGAACACTCCTCACCCCGCGTCTTGAAACGGCAAATACGCCGCCCCGTACAACCCCGCCTCATTGCCGAGCTTGGCCGGCTCAATCCGCGTCTTCGTCGACCGGTACGTGAAGCTCCGCCGCTCCACTTCCGCGAGCATCGACGGCGCGAAAAATTCCCACGCCGGAATCGGCCCGCCGCTCAGCAGGTACAGCGGAAAATTGAAAATATTGATCAGGCTCGCCAGCGCGATCCCCAGCGACTCGCCCATCGCCCGGAACACCGCGCGAGCTCTGTCATTGCCGCCGGCCGCCATGTTGTACACGTCCTCCGCCGTCAGGCTCGCGCCCAAATTCATCAGCCGGCCCATCGCCACGATGGCCGTCGCCGACGCGTGCTTCTCCAGGCAGCCTCGGTTTCCGCACCCGCACGGATACCCGTTCGGCGAAATCGTGATGTGGCCGAGTTCAGCCGCCATTCCTTGCGCGCCGTGCAGCACCTTGCCTCCACTGATGATGCCTCCGCCAATCCCCGTCCCGAGCGTCAGCAGCACCAGATCCTGCACTCCCTGCCCCGCGCCCATCCACGTCTCGCCAAGCGCGGCGGAATTCGCGTCGTTTTCCAGAATCACTTTGGTTCCCAGCGCGGTTTCAATTCGGTCGCGGACCGGATAGTCGTTGTACATCGGCATGTTCGCCCATCCCGCGATCACGCCCGCCGGCATGCGAATAAACCCCGGCACGCCGATCCCGATCCCCGCTAATTCGTCGCCGCTATACTTCTTCCGCAGCGTCTCCACCGACCGCACGATGTCCGCCGCCGCCGCATCCGGCCCCTCCGCCAGCGGCGTGCTGACCGCGATTTTCTCGATCATCCTGCCGTCTTCCTTCACTGCGGCCGCACGCAAATTCGTGCCGCCCATATCCACGCCGATGGAGTACCGTGCCATATTCGCCTCGCAGGATAGCAGAGTCGAATGCCGATACTTCGAGTCGCCTACTCTTCCCGCAGCGCCGTGACCGGATCCACCCCCGCCGCCCGCAGCGCCGGCAAATAACTCGCGATCGCGGCCGCCCCCAGCAGCGCCGCCGCCATCGCCATCAGCGTTACCGGATCGAACGCAGTCACTCCGAACAACTGCGTGCTCAGCAAGCGTCCGCACAACACCGCGCCCGCGATTCCGATCCCCACGCCGATCCCCGCCATCTTCAGCCCCTGCCCGACCACCTGCCCAATCACCATCCTCCGCTCCGCCCCCAGCGCCACGCGAATCCCGATCTCGCGAGTCCTCTGCGCCACCGAGTAGCTGATCACGCCGTACAATCCCAGCGCCGCCAGGAACAGCGCCACCGCTCCGAAGAATGCCAGTAGCCGCACTGCGAACCGCCGTGGCGCTAGCGATTTCGCCACCAGCTCATCCATCGGCCGG